>DUNJ01000045.1 GCA_012839395.1 Tepidimicrobium sp. | reverse complement strand
GCCTAATTCGCTTCTACCAACCTTTAGAATCACTATTGGCTTTTCAGCTGCAATCTCCCTGGCCACCTCCATAAACTCCCTTGCATTATCTATTCCTTCCATATACATGGCTATGCTATTGGTCTTATCGTCCTTAGCATAATACTTCAATACATCTAGCACATCTATATCACATTGATTACCCACATGGGCCCATTTTGCAAAGCCTATTGGAACTGCCTGGTTTACCGAAAAGGCCGCTATAGATGCTCCTAAGGATCCACTTTGGGATATAAGGCTCATGGAACCAGGCACCTTCTCTATACCAGCAGCAAAGGTGGTGTCTAGTCTGTTTTCAGTATTCATAACCCCTACGCAGTTAGGTCCTATAATTCGAATATTGGCTTCCCTTGCTATTTGCATAACTTCCTCTTCCAATTTGACCCTTTCAGGTATCTTGGTCTCGCTAAACCCTGAAGCCAATATTACAGCTGCCTTCACATCTCCCCTCTCCTTAGCTTCAACAAATACACTAGGTACTATGGGAGCCGGCACCGTAACCAATATCAGGTCCACTTCGGCATCCACATCTTTTAAAGATGGATAGCACTTTATTCCAAATATCCTATCCTCCTTGGGGTTTACCGGATACACCTTCCCATGGAAATCTAACTCTATAAGGTTTTTCAATATCTGGTAACCTGCCTTTCCCTCGTCATTGCTGGCACCTATAACCGCTACGCTTTCCGGATAAAAGAACTTGTCCAATTCCCTCATACTATTCTACCTCCATTTCAACAAGCTTATCATAATATTTTGCAGCATCCACTTCCAAGGATTTTATCTGCTCCTTTGTAATATTTCTAAAACGCCCTTGAAGCTTCAAATATTCCCCTATATCCTTAACCTTGGAAACTTTTTTCGTAATCCTTATATCCCCATCTATAGCCTCAAACAATGGATACAACTTAGTATCTACTGCCAATCGGCCAAGTTTAATGGTCTCTCTGGCCTCATATCTCCACCCCGGTGGGCACGGTGATAAAACGTGTATATATGTTGGCCCATTTACATCTTTAGCCTTATCCAATTTCCTCTTGAAATCATCTATATACCCAACGGAGGCTGTGGCTATATAGGGTATTCCCTGGGCCATTAACATCTCCACTATGTTTTTCTTAGATTCTTCCTTACCTCCTGGAGTTGTGGTAGTCCACGCTCCTATTGGGGTGGAGCCAGATCTTTGAATTCCCGTATTCATATAGGCTTCGTTATCATAGCATATGTATATAAACCTATGCCCTCTCTCCACCGCTCCCGATAAGGCTTGTAGGCCTATATCTACCGTTCCACCGTCTCCAGCAAGGGCTACCACATATACATCTTCCCTTTTTTGATATTCCAAGGCGGTGGATATGCCCGAGCAATAGGCGGCTATATTCTCTAAATTGGATTGAAAGGCCGGTATTCTCCAACAGGTTTGATCCCCAAATCCAGTAAGTATTGCGGAACAGCTTGGTGGAGTTAACACTATGGTGTTCTTACCCAACACCTCCACTATGGATCTTGCTAGCAATTCCATACCGCAGCCTTCACAAGTAGTTGTTCCCTTACATATAAGGTCGGACATATCATATAACCTCCTTTTTAACGTCTATCCAAATGGGGTAAAGCCTTTTTTCATCCTTTTCTACAAGCTCCACCGTACTGTGTATCACATTTTCAATGGTTTTCTCATTTAAGTCCCTTCCTCCAAGGCCTGCAACAAAGTTATATATGGGTATATCTATCCCTGCGCTATGGAAGGCCGACTTTATCTCCTGGGATAATGGCCCATCTGTTCCCAATGCCCACGATCTATCTATTACCGCCACCGACTTGGCACCCTTTAGCTTCCCTATTACATCTTCCTTGGGGAAGGGCCTAAAGCATGATACCTGCAGGGCTCCTGCCTTCATCCCATTGGCTCGCATCCTTTGAACTACCTTTCGAGCGGTTCCAGATGAAGAGCCCAGGGTTACCACTACCACATCTGCGTCTTCACATTCAAAATCTCTGCACAGGCTATGCTGCCTACCAAATATATCCTTAAACTCTTCAGCTATCTTAGGAAATAGATTTATAACCTCATTCAATGCCTGGTTATGAGCATATCGTAGTTCGGTAAAGGTTTCTGCCGAATTGAGCTGATTTATAGTCATAGGATTGTCCGGGTCCAAATACACATCTCCCCTATCATAGGCTGGTAAAAACCTATCCACCTTTTCCTGATCTGGTAATTCTGCTACCTCAGTTGTGTGGGTTAGGAAGAATCCATCTATACATACCATTACAGGCAGCCTCACCTCTTCACCGATCCTATAGGCAAGTAGGGTATAGTCCAAGGCTTCTTGACAATTGGAAGCATATAGCTGTATCCAACCCATATCCTTCTCCGCCATGGTGTCAGAATGATCCACCTGTAATGACCAAGGGCTTGGAAGAGCCCTATTGGCTATTCCCATAACTATAGGCAGTCTATTTCCCGCCGCTACTCCTACTATCTCATGCATCAATGCCAAGCCTGCACCAGCCGTAGCTGTAAAGGTCCTGGTGCCCATTAATGCAGCTCCCACCACCGCTGATAATGCTGAGTGTTCCGATTCTACCGCAATATATTTAGCATCCAACCTACCCTCATCTATAAAATCGGCAACCCTTTCAACCATTGGAGTTTGAGGGGTAATCGGATATGCTGCAACTACCTGGGCTCTTGCTAACCTAACCCCTTCAGCAATGGCACTATTACCGTCGATTGCTACCTTTTTATCCATATCATTCCGCCTCCTCTACCATCAATATCGCTTTGAAGGGACATACCACTTCACATATTCCACATCCCTTACAATATTCATAATCTATAGCTGCAATATCCTCCATCTCTATTAACAATCCTGGACAATACTTGGAACAGATACCACAAACCTTGCAATTTTCATTTACAATAGGCTTGGCCAACCTCCAAGTCCCCGTCTTCGTATCGGATACATCCGTTGCAAATATCCCCACTTTATCCTTCATAAACAACAGTCCTTTCATAAGCTGTTTTTGCGCATTTAGCATTTACCTGGCCTATTTTTTCTCCCATCACATTTACTATGGCCTCCATTATGCTCTCTATATCCAATAGGCCAGTAGTCTTGGCAATAGCTCCCAACATAGCAGCGTTTGGGGGTACATTTCCAATTACCTCGTGGGTTATACTCCAAGCATCAACCAAGCCCACCTTCTTAAAGCTATCTCTAATGCCATGGGGCAATTCTCTGTCATTTATAATCAATATGGAATCTTCCCCTATCCCTTCCAACGGATCTATTCCTAGTTCCATCAGAAAGGAATCGAACATTACCACTATATCTGGGTTATAGACATAGGTATGGCTCTCGATTGGTTTGTCGGATAATCTAGCAAAGGTATAGACAGGGGCACCCTTTCTCTCCTGGCCAAAGTTGGGTACGGCTTGGGCATACTTATCACTTAAAACAGCGGCTTCCACCAGTATATGGGCTGCTGTTACCGCTCCTTGGCCCCCTCTGCTTAAAATCCTAAACTCCTTCTCCGTCATAATAATTCCTCCTCTACTATGGATGATATTTGATATATTAGGCTATATCATTTAATGGATAGGTTTGTCTTGTAATCCCTTAAAAGCATATATACCGATGTTCTAGTAATCCCCTTTAAGGGATATATTTTCTTGTTTAAAAATTCTGAAAGTTTATCGTTGCTATCTATAAAGATATGGACGTGTAATACGGTGGGACCTGTCATCTGATAGACTATGAATACCTCGTCCATTTTGGATATTTCCAAGGCCACCTTATCTATCTCACTAGGTAGTACCTCTATCTCCAAAAATACCGCTAATTTAAACCCAAGGGCGGCCCTATCTACCACTGCACAATACTGATGTATGATACCGTTGTCCTCCATCTGTTTAATACGATCCCTAACAGCCACCCTAGACATATGAACCTTACGCCCTATCTCTGCATAGGACATCCTGGCATCCTCCATCAACAGCTTCAGTATCTTTCTATCTATAGCATCTACCTTTTTATTTTTAGACATTTTTCATCCTCCAGTATTTATAATCCTATAATATGAATTCCCCAATCCCAGTCTATATTAGCATATCCCAATACAACATTTCAATAAGCATCTTGGCTTTTTTGTTTATTAAGCGTAGTTATATTTTATATGATTCTTATCATTGTATTTTTTTTAATCCTTTTTACCACCCTTGTGGTTGAATGTTATCTTGAGCTAAAGTAAATAATTCGGTTGTAAAGTAATAAAAGTTTATCTTTTTAGAGAATAAAAAGGCCAAACGCCACCCACCACTAGGGGAGTGACCTCTGACCTTTTTATTAAAATTAAAAACTAATCAACTTATTATCCAAATAGCCCTACCGCTGTGTTGTATACCGCATAGCAATTTAATATAAATACTACCAAAACTACTCCCTTCATCCAAAGAGGTGATTCTATCTTCATTACCCCTTTCTTGCATAGCATATATAGGGATGCTAAGCAAACCAATGGACCACAAACTGTGTTAATTGCCAAGGTATATACTACCAGTTTTACAGGAGCTATCTTTGAAAACACTATACCAAATGATACTAGCAAGCAATGTGCTATTATGCCATATTTCATCTTATTGTTCTTGTCAAAATCTGGCTCCCCACCAAGTATATCAGTAGCTATATAGGTATTTATGGTAGACATTCCACCTATACATGTTATCAAAGAGCCAAGAATTCCAATTAGCATAAAGTTCTTTGCAAAGCTTCCAGCAACAGGTTCTAATGCCATGGCTGCTTGTAATATGTTATCTATTTCAATACCTGCTGGATTCAATACTTGAGCACCTGATATAAATATACCTATACTCCACACGAAGAATAGTATATACATTACAACTACGTCCCATTTGATCAATTTCAAATGCTTGGTCTCTGTAAAGCCCATATTACGCTGTGCAAAGGAATGGGCAATATATACCCCTCCAACTACTGATCCTCCAACTACTCCACCCCAAGCTATACTTGCTGGGCCTGGTTCTGGCAACGAAGGTATGAAGCCCTTAAATAGCGCCACAAAATCTGGCTTTATTATTAAGGCATTTATAAAGAAGATCAAAGTAAGTAAACCTGCAGCCGCTGAAAATAGTTTTTTCAATCCATCAAAATCCCTTGCAAATATAAACGCAAGTAATGGTCCACCTAATAGAACGGCAACATTTACAGGTATTGCAGGAATCAATGCATTTATAACTGCTCCTAGCAGCATACTTTGGCTAAGTATTATAAACCAAAATGCCACCGAAACTGGAACCGATATCAGCAGTGTAATAGGCTTGCCTAGTTGCTTTCTGTATAGCTGAATAGCCGTCATAGCAGGCTCGCCCGGCTCATGGGAACCTATCATTATATAGTTGGTGACATAGCTAGATAGGCCTGTAAATAATGCTGCAAGTAGTATTAGATAAGCTTGGGAGTATCCAGCATAAGCTCCCAATTGTAGAGTGGAGTTTATGGAGCCTGGCCCCATGGACATCCCCGCTGCCAGTGCGGTTGGTCCAACCCCTATTAATACATACTTAAACTTGTCTATAAACCTGTCGCTTGGTGGATTCCAACCGTTGACCACCCTGTCATTTAACGTATCCATTTTTGCCTTATCTGTCATAACTTTTCCCCCTTCAATTAGGATATTTTGTATTATCTGATGATATTATCTGATGCTATATGGCCTAATCGGTTATTATTGGTATATAATCAGTTCCCCCTTTCCTTCCCTCAAATTCCGACACAACGGCCTTTAATAGCTTCAGATTCCTTATAAGTTTATAGCCTGTCAAGGCCAAAGCCTTTGCTTCATGTGGGATGAGCATAGGGCAT
>DUNJ01000044.1 GCA_012839395.1 Tepidimicrobium sp. | reverse complement strand
TCTGTTTTGTATATTTTATCATAACATCGACTAAATCATCCAGGGATTCGTCCTTGGCTACACCGTCCAAATAATCCTTCAAACAATCTTTCATATGATTTTCCAATATCAGTCCGCCAACAGAATTCATTGCAGCTCGAACAGCAGCTATCTGAATCAGTATATCACCGCAATTCTTTTCATTCTCCACCATCTTCTGAATCCCCTTAACCTGTCCTTCTATCCTCCTTAACCTCTTAATAACAGCCTGTTTATCTTTCGTCTCCAAAATCAACCGCAACTCCTCCCTTTGTTCAACTCCAGATTAGCTCAATATCCTTATCATTTCCATTGCAGTTTCATTCCTGCTCCTTATCCGCCTATCTATTATTTTTACTATTCCAAAAGAAACTGCCAGAAATAATAGCCCTACCATAAAACTATATGTTTCATAGTTAGCAATGTTTTGGGTCTGCAAAAATTTTATGCTTAAGGATATTCCTAATATTAACATAGCAAAGGGAATCATATATACAATCAATGCATATTTAATAATATTTTTAGGCTTTGCTTTAATCTCTACAAGGTCCCCTTTTTTGGCGCCGATTAAATTCTCCATACTGATTACTATACTTGGTACACTACAGCCCCCACCACAGCTACTGCATCCTCCGCCACAACCAGCAATCCGCCTTACCTCTACTTGAGCTATGTTATCCATGGTCTTTAGCACATATCCTATTTGTTCCATCAACTAACACCCCCAAATACTAAGCTTTTTATTACCTCCGAAGCGAGAATTAAGCCTGCTACAGGAGGTACAAACGACACACTTCCGGGCACAGCCTTTCTAAGGTCCTCTCTCTCCAAATTGACGTCCATAGGTTTTTCCCTAGACCAAACAACCTTTAAGGACTCTACTTTTCTTCTTCTCAATTCCCTTCTAACCACCTTAGCCAAGGGACAGACTTCTGTCTCGTATATGTCACCCACTTGAAACATGGTAGGATCCAACTTGTTCCCAGCCCCCATGGAAGAAATTATGGGAATACCTAACCTATTACAGGTTTCAATTAGACTAATTTTAGCCGAAACCATATCTATAGCATCTACTACATAGTCATAATCTGTGGATATTAGCTCCCCTTTATTTTCATCGCTATACTTTTTGTCGATGGCTAATATTTTAGCATTTGGATTTATGTCTAATAGTCTGTCCTTCATTACCTGAACCTTTGGTAATCCTATGGTTTTGGAATTTGCATGAATTTGTCTATTTATATTGGTCATATCTATTATATCATAATCTATTATTATAATCTTACCCAATCCCGACCTAATTAAAGCCTCACATGTAAAAGACCCTACCCCTCCAATACCAAATACCGCCACCTTAGATCGTTTAAGGATATCCATACCCTCCTGCCCCAATAGCAATTCAGTTCTCGTAAATCGTTCATCCACCCGCATCACCCTATCGTAAATCAAACTTTAAATGGATCTCCTTTAATTGTTCCTCTTCAATTTCGGTAGGAGCATCCGTCAACAGGCAAGTTGCAGACTGAGTCTTAGGAAATGCTATTACATCCCTGATATTAGTACTATTGGTCAGCAGCATTACCAGCCTATCAAAACCGTAGGCAATGCCTCCATGAGGTGGAGTACCATATTTAAACGCTTCCAGTAAAAATCCAAACTTACCTTGAACTTCCCCCTCAGAAAGACCTAAGGCCGCAAACATCCTTTTCTGTAAATCTGGATCGCTAATCCTAATGCTGCCTCCCCCTAATTCATCACCATTAATCACTATATCATATGCCTTAGCCCTAACCTTTTCAGGCTCCGTCTCCAGTAGATGTATATCTTCTTCCATTGGGTGGGTAAAGGGATGGTGCTTTGCTACATAGCGATTTTCTACATCATCGTATTCAAATAGGGGAAACTCTGTGATCCATACTAGTTTTAATTCATCCTTATCGATTATGTTCAATTTTTTTGCTACTTCATTTCTTAAGTTGCCAAGGCTATCGAATACAATTTTTTCTTTATCAGCTACAAATAATAGCAGGTCCCCTATTTCTCCATCCATCATATCCAATATATCGCCCAGTTCTTCCTCCGATAGAAATTTAGCAATAGGAGATGTGATTCCATTTTCAGTCACCTTTATCCAGGCCAATCCTTTAGCCCCAAAGTCCCTTACATAGTCTTCTAAATTGGATATGTCTTTTCTAGAAAACTCATCCCCATAGCCCTTTACATTTATCCCCTTTACACAACCCTTGTTCTTTATAGTCCCGCTAAACACCTTAAATTCAGACCCTTTAACCAGGTCGGATATATCAACAAGTTCAAAGCCAAACCTTATGTCAGGTTTGTCCACACCAAACCTTTCCATGGATTCCCTATAGGTAATTCTCTTTATCGGCAGCTCTATTTCTATACCTTTTAACTCCCTGAAAAGTCTATACAACAATTGTTCATTCATATCGATAATGTCGTCCACATCTACAAAGGACATTTCTATATCAATCTGTGTGAATTCTGGTTGCCTATTAGCCCTTAAATCCTCATCTCTAAAACACTTGGCTATCTGATAATATCTATCCATGCCTGCAACCATCAAGAGCTGCTTCATCAATTGAGGTGACTGAGGCAATGCATAAAAATTGCCAGGGTTAACCCTACTGGGAACCAAATAATCTCTAGCACCTTCTGGGGTTGGTTTTGTCAACATGGGAGTTTCTATTTCAACAAAATTATTTTCATCTAGAAAATCCCTAACCACCCTTGCAGCCCTATGCCTAATCTTAAGCTTATCCTGCATGGAGGGCTTCCTTAAATCTAGGTATCTATATTTTAGCCTCATATTTTCCGATACATTGTCATCATCCTTTATGTATATAGGTGGAGTCTCCGATTTATTCAATATCCTCAGTTCTTCTACCAATACCTCCACCTGGCCAGTTGGAATATCCTTGTTTACAGATTGCCTTCTCCTAACCCGTCCCTTAACTGCCAATACATATTCACTTCTTATCTTTGCAGCCTTGTTAAATATTTCTTGTGAAACCGTATTATCACATACCACTTGACATATGCCTGTAGTATCTCGTAAATCTATAAATATTAAAGAACCAAGATTTCGCTCCTTTTGAACCCACCCCATCAATACTACTTCCTCATCTATGTTGGATTCCCTCAAATTACCGCACATATGGCTTCTTTTTAAACCTTTAAAATTCTCTTTCATAATATACCTCCTTAAAATAATAAACGCTCTGTAAACTTAAATGAAAATTGAGGACTCCAACCCCTGTATGGTACAATGTTTTTGCTAAGAAACAAATACCTCCCAGAAAGGATGAAGTCCTCATGCAAAAAATTGTATCAATTAGGTGTCCAAAGTGCAACAATAATCATTCATTTTATCGTTATGGCAAAGATATAGATGGTTTCCAAAAATATCTATGCCGTAACTGCAACCACCAATTCACTCCTGATAAACCTAGTTTTAGGGTTAATAAAAATTACCCCAGATGTCCTCTGTGTGGTAAAGCTACCTTTCTTCACCATGATTATGATCTTTATTCTAATTTTAGATGTGGTGATAAAAGGTGTAACCACTCAATGTTTGTTCCAAAGCCAACTTCTATCTTACCTGCTTCTATGTCTAAGCTTGTTGGTAAGGAAGACTTTAAACGTATGAGATATCCTGTGCATATTATCATTACAGCTCTTTCTATGTTCTATCTTGGAAAAAGTTCTTTTAGGAATATTGCCCTAATCTTAAGGGTTGCTAATAATATTAAGGTCTCTCATACCACCATTAGCAATTGGTGTAAAAAATTTGCTCCTCTTTTTAATAATTTGTCTTTGGAACTTATGCCTATGCTCAATTTTGATTCTGACGAGTGGCATGCTGATGAAACTGTTGTTAAGATCTCAGGACAAAAATATTACATTTGGTTTATCATTGATTCTGAAACTCGCTTTGTTTTAGGTTTTCACTTATCACCCCACAGGGATTCTAACCAGGCTTTTACCCTATTTAATTCTGTTAAAGAGTTAGGGACTATCAATTCTCTTGTTAGTGACCGTTATGCTGCCTATAAGCAAGCCTGTAAGTCTGTTTTAGGTGATGGTGTTAAGCATATTCGTGTTGAAAGCTTTAGGGATGATATTTCTAATAATTTAATTGAGTCTTTCCATCATCAGTTTAAAGCTTGGTATAAAACTAAGCAGGGTTTCAATTCTTACGACTCTGCAAATAATTTAATTTTTATGTTTATCTTTTTCTATAACTTTGTTAGGCCTCATTCTGCTTTAAATGGTCTTACCCCAGCGCAAGTGGCAGGCCTTAACTTAACTAAGAAGGAGAAACAAAGATATCTTCTTGTAGCATAAGCTTCCAATTTTGCTTAATTATTTTTCTAATATTCGGTCTTGAAATTGTCAAGGGCGTGCTTTAGCACGTTCATTTTACCCTTGATGATTTCATAGGCGAAGATTTATCATCAGAAAAGCAAAATTCAGGGATTTAGAAAGCAATTTAAAGCAATGCTATGAAAACATTGTGCTATTTCTTCATTTTAAATTTACAGAGCCATAATAAAACCCTCTCACCTCCAGCTTCAGGGACGAAAGGCTTCTAAAATATGCGACTTACACCGTATTCACCATACTTCGTCTAGATAGAGCTTTGCATTCAGCCATCAAAATTCTATCACATTTACATAATATCATCTTTAGAATATGTTTACAATTATTATATTCAATATGAGCTGCACTTTAATCATGGCATTAAGCATATTTTCCATTATAAGATTTTGATATAAAAGCCACCTCCTAAGAATATATTCTCCTAAAAAGTGGCTCTTAATTCCTTATTTTATAAATGGATTGCTATCCTTTTCATCTCCTATGGTGGAAGATGGACCATGCCCTGGATATACTATTGTATCATCTGGGTATACTAACAACTTCTTCTCTATCGAATTGATTATATCCCTAAAGGATCCCTCAGGAAAGTCGGTCCTTCCAATAGAACCTGCAAATAAGGTATCTCCAGTAAATAAAAAGTTTTCAATATTTATAGTTATGCTACCTGGAGTATGACCCGGAGTATGAATTATCCTTATAGGTAGCCCTCCAAATT
>DUNJ01000219.1 GCA_012839395.1 Tepidimicrobium sp. | reverse complement strand
TTTACTAGATTTACAAACATGGTAGTAAGCGGAAAATTTCCGCCTAAGAGTTCCTGAAAAACAGTCGCATGAATTCGTTGTTTACGTTTTCCTGGGGTCGAGGTAGGGTCTATTATTGATTTTCGTTGGAAGTCTATGATTTCCCAGCATTTTAGATTATTGAGCTATAATTTGTAGGCAGTATGCTCTCAGATCGGCAGCAACTTGCGGATATATTTTTGATGCAGCAATTGGGTCATACACCCACTCATACGAAGGAAAAGACTGAACGAAGCCTGCATTTACAAACGCAAATGTCGCCCATTTATTCCAAAACTCCAATTGTTTCACGGTATTTCGAGGAAAAGGAAGTCTATCGATACGCTCGATTTCTTGTGTTCTGAATGGTTCGGGGAGATTAGTTATATGCCACAGCACATACGCTCTTGATTTTACGAACCAATTCGCTCCTCCTACTGGATAAGGGAAAAACCAAGAGCGATCATAGTCGTTTTCTCTTCCAGTCTGAACCGCGAGTTGAGCCAACTGAATGTCCATGTTGAAAATGGTAGGCCAAGAGGAAACTGGAAACGTATCTTGGCTGTAGATAACACTAACCCATAGCTGTCTAGGCAAGTCGGGCATATGAGCCAAAACTTATTCAATGGAACATCCGCTTCCTCTTGAATTTGAAATCCCATGCGATTCTTTCCCATTGTTTCGAAGGGTCATTACCCAAGGCCTTTGCAATAGTAAAATTATGTGTCCGGTAGGGGGCAAGTCGAGGGACTACTGTAGAGGAGCTCATAATAGAATTGCCATGTATATCATACACAGTTGCCGCGATCTCTATATCTTCATAGGTCCATATACCTTCATTGTGGATAGTTCCCTTAACGCTACCAATAAGGCCGCTAGCAACGACTTGCCAGTCTCCCAATACATGTATGTCTGTATTCTCGAAATGGACAATCTCGTTGCTTTTTTGTTGGCAGCCAGTCATTAGCAATAAGACAACCAGTAGAAATGCAACTTTTTTCGTTCGGACAAGATGCATAGCGATTAGGAGAATTGTGGCTTAGTCCTAGTGGAGGTAATGTCTACTAGGGTGTTTTCATGTCAAATTAGAACTAGAAATATCAGAATCGACTTTCCACACCCTTTGGTACTCCGAAGAAACATTTCTTGGCATGCGGGATTCACTGAATGTTTTACGAAAATTTCCCCCGGGGAGGATTCATAGAGAGTGGCAGTCTAAAGGTAACAGAGCGCATTCACCTTTCTAGGTAGATGAATTCGACAATGGGCTAATTAGAAAATTGATTGAGAAGTTTACCGTAAATTGATGAAGTGGTCATCGCGGGGTCTAGGTCTGGTTTGGAGGTTAAGGTTGTGTAGATACTGGGCAAAAGTCAATATGCTCAGCGTCCCGTGGTCGTAAGGCATTAACGTGTAATTAGGACAGGAAAACCGTGGGAAACGGAGAATTGCGATGTTACTATTTTAAAAAAAGAACAGATAGGAGTTATTTAAGTGTACCTGCTTGTTTTCGTTGTTCTTGCATTAATTGGTGTTCTGCTTGCCCTATTTCCGTTTTCTAACATCGTGTTATCCTTTTTCTTCGCGTTTCCTTTCACCCGATTTCTTTATGATCTGGGTGCAATCGAAGAAACTGCTAGGATCAACAGAAGGTACGTTCTAGCTATCGTGCTTAATTTTGGGCTCCTCTCCGTTTTGACATATTTCTTTTTTACTTGTTTGAGTCGCCGTTACACTGCGCCCTTAGTGTATGGTTTTTTTATTGGATCAGTTCAACTGATTAGAACCTTGTTTGCTGGTATGACATCAGAGATGGTGCAAGATTATGTAAATCTGAATAAATCGGATTTTAAAAATCGTTTGTTCGCAAAAAGTCTGTTGTCGGGGGGATTTTCATGAGGTAGAGAAGTGCCAGTCCAACGGCGACTGGGACACCATTGCCCATACCTTGTCC
>DUNJ01000211.1 GCA_012839395.1 Tepidimicrobium sp. | reverse complement strand
TTTGTTAATTGACTCATCTTCATGCCATGTTTTAAGCTTTCCTTCAGGTTCATTATCCGAAGTAAACACTACAATGGTCAAACTATCTTCAGAATCTCTTAAAGCTTTATCTAACTCATAATTGATAGTTTGACCATTGTAGTGTTTACTTCGGATAATGAACCTGAAGGAAAGCTTAAAACATGGCATGAAGATGAGTCAATTAACAAACAAATACGTATATATGCAAATAAAGGCTTTTTCCATGGTGGTAATGCTAAGTCTTCTACTGAAGAATTACTATGGTGGAAATTTGAAAATATTGTAAAATTGATACGTGGGGAGGAATGGTGAAAGATAAACTTGTGCCTTATGAGCCGATTGAAAACTTATCAATTGGAAGCATTATTGAGATTGATGGAACACATATAGTTGCAGAGATTCATTCAACTTTATCTGAGTTATCACGGGTGTATGCTGGTGATATTTACCCGATTGGGCAATTTGGTTCTGTTTTGAAAATACATTTTGGAAGGAAAATATTGTATTGCTTTGTCAGTAGACTGCGTATGAAAGCTGACTTCTTGTTAGAGAAAGGCATACCATCTGCTGTGTCTTCCGATAAACGTGTGGTAGAAGCCGATCTATTTGGGGAAGGGGAATGGATAAAAAGCGAAAAAGGTTGGACCCTTAAATTTGAAAGAGGTATATCTACTTTTCCTCTGCCTACGCAAGCAATTTACCTTACTCCAAAGCAAGAGCTCAAGCAAATATACGGGCAGCAACAAGATAACGAATTTGTTTTGGAACTTGGGCATTACATTGGCTCGGTTAATACTCCATGCTATCTTGATTTCAATGAATTGTTTGGCAAACATACAGCGATTATTGGATCTACCGGATCTGGTAAATCAGCATCGGTTGCTGCTGTGCTGCACAGCATTCTCGATATGAAAGAGCAAGAGAATAATGAACATTGGTATCCGAGAATTATTGTTTTGGATCCGCATAATGAATATAGTGCAGCTTTTTCAGGGCGTAAATTGTCAACTGATGATGGCTCGCTTAAACTGCCATATTGGCTTTTAAATCTTAACGAATTATCGTCTCTAGCGATCGGTAAAACGCAAAGTGCTGCATCAGCACAAGCTAACATTATTAAGAAAGCCCTGTTGGCAGCTCGAGAAGAAAATTGTGAGTCATTAGGTTTAGATAAATCAAAAATTACGGTTGATTCTCCTATCCCTTATAAGTTAGAAAGATTGATTAAACTAATAGAGGACGACAGGAAGAACTCATCCAGTTCAAAAAGTTCGTTTGGTTCTATATTAGAAAAGCTTGAAATATTGCGAGCAGATGCACGGTTGAATTTTATTTTGGAAGAATGGGATGAATCTAAGAATGATACTATTGATGAGGTTTTCTCTCAAATACTGATTTCCGAGCAACAACCGATTATTATTGATCTGTCCGGTATTCCCAATGAAGTAGCAGGGATAGCGAGCTCAGTTATTGCGCGATCTTTGTTTAGTTTTAAAGTATGGCAAACTTCTGAAGAAAGAGCAAAAGATCCTGTAATATTGGTATGTGAAGAAGCTCATAGATATGTTCCGAATAGTGGAGATGCGCAATATGGGGATGCTCAAGATGCAATACGATACTTTCTACCTTCTTTAGCAAT
>DUNJ01000043.1 GCA_012839395.1 Tepidimicrobium sp. | reverse complement strand
TTTATTATTTGTTCATTAAGAAACACGGTTTCCATAAAGAAGGAAACCGTGTTTTGTCTACAAACTGAAAAGCTTTGCCTAAGGCAAAGCTTTTTTATCTATATTACAGCTATAGCTTCAATCTCTACATCTGCACCGCCTGGTAACCTGGAAACTTGGACACAGGCCCTAGCAGGTTTATGCTCATTGAAGTATTCTCCATATACTTCATTGACAGCTGGAAAATCATCCATATCCGTTATGAATATATTGACCTTAGCTATATCCTCCAGCTTAGCACCCCCTGCCTCTAATACTGCTAGTACATTTTCTATACACTGCTTAGTTTCCTTTTTAATGTCTCCCTTCATCATCTCAGTGGATCCTGGTGCCATGGGAAGTTGTCCCGATGTGAACACCATATTTCCAACCTTTATCCCTTGGGAATAAGGTCCTACAGCCCCTGGTGCCTTATCCGTCGATAATGGCGTTAACGACATATGCAACCCTCCTTATTGAAATAGATTTATATTAACCATTTTAAAGATTGCCATCCAATATCAGTTCTTCCCCATCGGCCCATAGCTTTTCCAGGTTATAGAATTCCCTATCATCCTTATGGAATATATGAACTACTATATCTCCAAAATCCAATAGAACCCATCTAGAACCCTTATGGCCTTCTTTGTTTCTCAGGTGAAAGCCGGCTTCAGCCATCTTCTGTTCAACCTCATCCGTTATGGCCCCTACCTGAGTAGTAGAGTTTCCACTTGCAATTATGAAGTAATCGGCAATAATGGTGAGACCCTTTAAGTTTAATACCTTTATATCGAATCCCATCTTATCACTACATGCCTTCGCAATTATGGATATCCTCTCATCGATATTCCCCACTAAATTACCTCCCAATATTTTAATTAGCTTCGTTATATTCATCTATATCATCATTTATGTTTTCAACAGCTCTATAATCTAAGAACATCTTCTCTATAAGCATTCGGCTCTCCTCTTCATCAGGTACGAAGTAGGATACATCCCCGATATATCTCCCATCTCCCGGCAATGTGGCTACCTGTAACCTTTCGGCATCAAACCTCTTTGCATTTAGTGCAAACTTCATTATCACATCTAACGGAATATTGGTATCTACGTTCTTATAGTAGGATTTCATCAACTTAGGTATATTTACTATGTTGGCAGGTCTTAATGTCTTTTCTAGGGCAGCCTTCATAAACTGCTGCTGAGCCCTTATCCTGCCTAGATCTTGATCTATATAGCCCTTTCTAAACCTTAGAAACTGAAGGGCTTTGTCCCCATCCAAGGTTTGATACCCTTGCTTTAGATCTATATATAATGGTGGATCTGCTGCTAAATCGGTATATTGCATGTCCATGGGGACGTCTATCTCAACACCACCCAATATATTTACATACTCCCTAACTATATTATAGTCTACCTTAACATAATATTCCAGATCTATCCCAAGGAGTTCGCTTACTGCCATTACCGAATATTCTGGCCCTCCATAGGCATGAGCATGGTTTATCTTCTCTTCATGTACCCTCCCTGGCAGTTGCGCCTTGGTATCTCTAGGTATGGATAGTATGGATATGTCCCCGGTGGATCTATCCACCTTGCACAGCATCATGGTATCGGAACGAGCCCCTGAGCTATCGGCTACATCTTTTGCATCTACTCCTAATACTAAAAATGTAATATCCTTTGTACCATCCAGCAATCTATCTATTAATGTATCCTTATCCTCTTCTTCAATCGCTGAATCAGCTTTGCTCAAAGTCCTATATATTATACCAGTCCACAGGACTGAAAATAGGACCAACGATATAAGAAAGGTCCTCAAAAATCTCCTCTTCACAGAGCTTCACCTCATCTTTTTAATTTTAAAAGCTGATTCCTTCCCTTAATCGTATCCAGATGAATCAAAGAGCCCTTATCGATTAAGAATCTTATGGTGCTTTCCATGGAATGTAATATGCTCTTATCTATGTCCTTGTAGGCCATATTTCTTATATCCTCCACCCCTGGAAAATTTCGATTAGGTTCTATTACATCAGCTATATATACTATCTTTTCAATTGAGCCCATATCCTCCCGACCAGTTGTATGGTAGCGAATTGCATTTAATATCTCCTCATCCTCTATGCCGTACTCCCGCCTGGCCAGCTCCTCGCCTAATAGGGCATGTATGAGCTCTTCATTGTTTTTAACCATATTATCTAAAATTATATCAAAGTCCTTTATCAGTTTCAATATCTTTTTTTTATCTAAAAGTCTACCACAATCATGTAAAAGTCCAGCTATGGCAACCCTTTCAATGGGGTATCCATGGTGCTTAGCTAGATCTATGCATGTCTCCATTACCCTAACCGAATGGAGGTACCTGTCATAGCCTATGCTATCCTTTAACTTTCCATGAATCCATCTATTTTCCATTTCCATCCCTATAGAGCCCTGTCTTCTCTATGTAGGATTCCACCCCTTCCGGAACCAAATATTTAATGGATAGCCCCTCCCTCACCCTAGCCCTTATATCGGTGGAAGATATCTCTATAAGGGGTGCTTCCAATACATGGAAGGAGCTATTATAGCTTTTATTAAATTTCTCAACCTTAATCTCCAATTCCTTATCCATATCCCTATCTGGTCTTTTAAGAACTATGAAGTCACACAGGGTTACAAGCTCCTTGTAGCTTCCCCAATTATGTATGTCAAAAAAGGAATCGGATCCCAATATGAAGTAAAAATCCACTTCAGGATACTTAGCCTGCAAGCGCTTTATGGTGTGTATGGTATATGTTGTATTCCTTTCTTCCAATTCCATGGCGGATAATCTAAAATGTGGGTTGGTGCTTATGGCCAATAGGGTCATATTGTATCTATGCCTACCAGGAGATATGCCATCCCCATCCTTATGGGGCGGATTCCCGGCAGGTATAAATAGCACCTCATCCAAATGAAAATGCAACCTGGAATACTCTGCCAATATCAGATGTCCATTGTGTATGGGATCAAAAGTACCCCCTATTATGCCTACCCTCTTCTTAGACAAAGTGCATTACCTCCTGTTTACTTTCTGCCTATTTAGGCAGAGAGATCCTTTTGTTTTCCTTCGACTCCCTATATATTACAAACTTATTGCCTATGCTTTGGACAAATTCTGCTCCTACCTCCTCAACCAATTGAGAGGCCGCTTCCCTGGCCTCCAATGGGCTGTTGTTTAACACATTTACCTTTATCAGCTCCCTAGCCTCCAGCGCCTCATCTATCTGCCGAATGAAATTGGCTGTAATTCCTCCCTTTCCTATCTGAAATATTGGATCCATGGTGTTGGCCATGGACTTTAAATAGCTTCTCTGCTTTCCAGTTAACAATTGATACACTCCTTTTATCATTTGAAATATTCGAATTCATATCCGCAGATGAATACCGAGTCCTCTTCGGTAATTCCCAGTTCCTCCAATTCATCTACTATTCCCTTATCCCTAATTACGTTTTGAAAATATCTTAAGGAATCCATATCATCGAAGTTGGTGGATTCCAATAACCTCTCCACAAAGCTTCCCTCCACTATGAACTTTCCATCCTCTTTTTTTACTACTATGCCTTCTTCCCTGGGCTTCTCAGGCGCTATTACCACCTTATCATCAAATGTATCGTAATCCCCTTCCACCTGGGACAATAGGTCGTATATTCCATACCTTAATTCATCCATACCTTTGGTGGTTGCAGCAGATATGGGATATACCTTATAGCCGTTGGCGCCTAATTCCTCATGGATGCTATCTATCCACTCCTTGGATTGGGGAAGATCCATCTTATTGGCCGCTATTATCTGAGGCTTTTCGGCAAGCTTGGGATTGTATTTGGCTAATTCATCATTTATGCTATGAAAATCTTCGATTGGATTTCTGCCCTCCATCCCGGATGCATCCAATACATGGACCAAAACCTTGGTCCTCTCTACGTGCCTTAGGAAATCATGGCCTAATCCAACCCCTTTGTGGGCCCCTTCTATTAGCCCTGGGATATCCGCCATTACAAAGCTCTCCCCGGGACCCATGGATACTACCCCTAGGTTTGGTTTCAATGTGGTGAAGTGATAGTTGGCTATCTTGGGCTTTGCTGCCGATAATATGGATAACATGGTTGATTTTCCTACATTTGGAAAGCCTATTAGGCCTACATCGGCTATAAGCTTTAACTCCAATATAACCCATCGTTCCTCCCCTTTGGTGCCAGGTTCAGCAAACCTAGGAGCCTGCCTTGTGGCGGTAGCAAATCTTGCATTGCCCTTGCCTCCCCTGCCTCCCTTGGCTATTATAAAGGTCTGCCCATGGGATTTCATATCCACTATCAAACCCTTGGTATCCCCATCCTTTACTAGAGTCCCTACAGGAACCTTAAGTATCAAATCATCACCACTTTTTCCAAACTGCCTCTTACTCCTTCCATTTTCACCATCTTGAGCTTTATAATGGGGTTTATATCTAAAATCCATTAGGGTCCTTAGCCCCTCATCGGCATATAGGATCACATCCCCACCATTTCCTCCATCTCCACCATAAGGACCTCCCGATGGTTCATACTTCTCCCTCCTAAATGCTACCGCTCCATCGCCGCCCTTTCCAGCTTTTAAGTTAATCTTTGCAATATCTATAAACATACGATCATCCTCTATCGGTAATACTATTATTTGGTAATTCAATTATACCAGCTTGTAAAGCAGTGTCAATAATTCCAATCTATCAAGCTTGTCATATAAAAAAAGCTTACCCTTTTCGGCAAGCTTTTTGAATCTATGCTAATTCTTCTGCGGTATAGACGCTGACCTGCTTTCTATTTCTACCTCTCTGTTCAAATCTAACTACTCCGTCTACTTTTGCAAATAGGGTATCGTCCTTCCCCCTACCTACGTTATGGCCGGCATGGAACTTAGTTCCCCTTTGCCTTACCAATATGTTTCCAGCCAGGACAACCTGGCCATCTCCTCTTTTAACGCCCAGTCTCTTAGCATGGCTATCCCTACCGTTTCTCGAGCTACCTACTCCCTTCTTACTAGCGAATAGCTGTAAGTCCAACCTAATCATCCTCTACACCTCCCTGTTTTCAATGACTACATACCCCGGATAACTCTCTACTATAGCTTCAATCCCCACTTCAAATGTGTTTAGCAGGGCTTCCACCTTTATGTCTTGTTCCCTATCCGGTATGTTGGGTATTTTGACGTCCATATTTCCTTCATATATCGAATAATCAATATCTTTCTTCTTGATCTTACAGACCTTTACCAATGCTAGTAATATAGTTTGTGCCAATACCGATACAGCTGCACAAACTATATCCTCGCCCTTTACATCGTAGCCTGCGTGCCCAGTAATATTGTATCCTCTTATGCGATTTTCATAATCCCTGTATAACTTCACTTGGATCATGATTAACCGACTATCTTTTCGATCTTAAGCTTTGTATATGGCTGACGATGTCCTTGCTTTCTCCTGTAGTTTTTCTTAGGCTTATACCTAAATATAACTACCTTTCTGGCCTTACCCTGTTCTAATACGGTGGCTTCCACCTTTGCATCCTCTAGGTAGGGTTTGCCGATGAGTAGATCATCTTCCGACGAGATTAGTAGAACCTTGGATAGGTCTACCTTCTCCCCTTCCTTTGCATCCAATTTTTCCACAAAGACTACGTCTCCTTCTTTAACCCTATATTGCTTTCCGCCTGTTTCGATTACAGCATACATTGTTGTGTTGCACCTCCCCTAACCAGTCTCGCCGATGTCAGGTGGCTATGCTTTAATACCTACATCGAGCGGCTACCTACGCCCTAAAATTCTAACAGAAAGGTTGGGCTTTGTCAATATGATTTGTTCAAAATCCTGCCCCTTCCCCTACAATGGGGACATGGATTCATATAGCTACTGCTAAGACTATTTCTAACCTTTTTCCTGGTCAATTCTACCAGTCCTAGTTTGGTTATCCCGATTATATTGGCCCTATTTCTATCCTTGCTTAAGCAATCCTCTAGCCTATTTAGAACTAAATCCACATCTTTATCTTCTTTCATATCTATAAAGTCTATTATTATGATCCCACTTAAATCCCTAAGGCGAATCTGCTTGGCTATCTCCTCAGCCGCCCTAAGATTGGTCCTAACCACCGTGTCCTCCAGGCTTCTATTTCCTGTAAATGTACCAGTATTTACATCTATTGCAGTCAAAGCTTCCAGCTCATCTATAATTATATATCCCCTATCCCCTAGCCCCACCCTCCTAGCTAGAGCCGATTGGATCTGCCTCATTATATCCGCATGGGAGGATACGGAGAAGCGTTTATCGTAATATAGCTTTTCTTCTAGCCTAGGGGATATGGTATCCTGAAGGTTTAATAGACTTTCATATTTTTTTCTATCGTTCACTATTATCCTTTCCATATGGGGACCAAATACATCCCTAACGGTTTGATGGATCAGATCCATCTCCTTATATACCAGCTTAGGACTGGGTAAAAAGTTTCTCTCCCTTTGAATCTTCTTATATATAGCCACCAAAACTTCATATTCCCTAATCAATTGTTCCTTATCCACTCCCTGGGATCTGGTTCTAAATATAAATCCTAAATCGTTTTTCCTCATATCTAGGCCGATGCCCCTTAATCTATCGATTTCCAGTGGATCCTCTATCTTTCTGGATATATTGATCCTATTGGAAAAAGGGGTTAGTACCAAAAACCTTCCCGGAATGGTTATGTGGGTGGTTACCTTAGGACCTTTGGTATCCGTAGGCTCCTTTAAAACCTGCACTATTAGATCATCTCCGCCCTTTACTATATCCTGTATATTGACCTTTTCCTTCCCATACATTAATTCCTTTGGTAGGGCATCTTTTACATATAAATAGGCGTTCTTCTCCTCTCCAATATCTACAAAGGCTGCCTCCATGCCCTTTAGTACGTTTATAACCTTGGCCCTATATATATTTCCCGCTAGCCCTTCCTCATCCTCTTCGTCCATATAAAACTCTACAAGTTGTCCATCTTCCACTACCCCTACCCTTTCAATTCCATCTTGAGAGTCTATAAAAATATAATTCATCTGTATCTCTCCCAGCTGCAAGTAATCATCATACCTAAGTTGAGAACCAGCCCTTCTTCTGAAAATCTATGTAATCTGTTGGATTTACAGGTTTGCCATTTATCCAAACTTGAAAATGCAGATACTTATTTCCATCCTTATTGGTTCCAAGGCTACCTATTTTATCCCCCTCTTCCACCTGCTCCCCCTTGGATACATAGGTGGATATGAGGTAGCCATATACGGTAGTCATGTCTTCATGCTCTATGGTGACAAAGTATCCCTTAGCATCCCTATCTTCAACCTTTTTTACCACTCCTTTTTGAATGGCCACGGGTTCCTTATCATCGTTGGGGATTATATCCACCCCTTCGTTAAACGAGGTCTTTCCATCCAGGTATACGGTCTCCCCAAAGGGATTATATATACTCCCCTTAATAGGCGGTTTATACCTGGAGCGATCCCCCAATTTAAATACCGATAGGGCATCTTGGGATAGTTTCATTAGCTTCTTGCTATAGCCCAATATCCTGTCTCCATCCTCTTTTATGCTAAACTCGTAGTTTATTCCCCTATCTATTATCTGGATTACATTGGTAGATATACTATTGTTCAATAGCTTTAATATTAATATTATAAATAATATTAATATTACACAGATTATCTGCCCTATATTTAGGCTATAGCGAATCCTATTCCTTATAAATTTCCATATGGTATTATTGCCTCTACTGTACCTTCTTCTATTCATAAAATCACCCACCCCAATCTACTATTAGGATATTTAGACAAGGCAGGTTTTATTCCAAATTAATTGGGGTTTATTTTAAGCTTTGCATTTCCATTGGGCAACGTAAAATTATTCTTTAGGTTTTTGGGAATTGTTACCTCTTTATTCTTGCTTACAAATATGCCTTCCACACCTTCCAGCTTATTCAACATCTTTGTACCTTCTTCAGTACCTAGTACGAACAGAGCTGTGGATAGGGCGTCTCCATCTATGGATTTATCAGATATTATGCTAACGCCGGCTAATTCATTATCGGATGGGTATCCAGTTTTCGAGTCCATTATATGGTGGTACTTTTTACCCTTGTATGTAAAATATCTCTCATAGTCTCCTGATGTCACCACCGATTTCTCCTCTACCCTCAATATACCTATATACTTTCCTGTTACATCGAATGGATCCTGTATGCCTATCCTCCATGGTTCCCCTTTGCCCTTGCTTCCCAGTGCATATATATTTCCCCCTAAATCTACTATGGCTTTATTTACTCCATGTTCATTGAATATCCTCTTCACCTCATCAGCAGCATAGCCTTTGGCAATCCCGCCTAAATCCAACTTCATTCCCTTCCTATTTAGATACACCCTATTATGATCCAATAGCTGCAAGTCCTTATAGTTTACAAGTTCCACCTTCTCCTCTATTTTATCTTGGGTAGGTATGGACTTTCTCTCCCCTTTACCCTTGCCGGTTATATTCCATAGGTCTACCAATGGTCCAATGGTAGGCTCGTAAGCTCCATCGCTTATCTCCGCAAAGTATTTTGCCCTTTCTATTACATAGTATACATCATCATGAACCTCTACGGGCTTGATTCCTGCATTTTTATTTATTTGGCTTACATCGCTGGTGTCTACGTGGGAGCTCATCCTACTCTCTATCTCTTTCAACCTATCGATGGCAGCATCCAATGCCTTTTGATCCTTGTTGTCATATATCCTAAGGTGGATCACTGTATCCATTAAGAATTCCGTCTTACTTAAGGGCCTGGTATCGACTTCATCCTTACAGGCAACTAGAAAAAACAGGGCCATGAGCACCGCCATCAGTAATGCAAACCTTCTAAATCTCATATAAAATTATCCTTTCCAAAAAAATATTTATAAAACCCTAACATAGTGTTAGGGTTTTATATACTACTTAGCTTCTTCCAATGCTTTTGCAATCAGGTCTAGCATGGTTTCCCTAGTTCCAGTAGCACCTGTGATGCCATCTAGGTTTAGATCCTCTACTCCGTTATTATCTATTACCTGCTTTTGAACTCCCTTTATTACATCGAAAGCATCTAGATGAGCATAGTTTTCTATGGACTTTTTGTCCCCTTTCTTAACCTTTACAGGCTCCGTCTTAGGCTTATCGTCAGCGCCCATTACCGGTTTGTTGTCATCATCGAATACTACCTTGCTGCTATCCATATCCTTTACTGCTACCTCGGAATAATCTATGCCTACGATTTGACCTTCTCTTACTATTACTACAACCTCTGCCAACCAATCGTTGCTAGGCTCTTCCGCCTTTGCCTCATATTCCCCATCTAGGTATACGGGCTCATAGGTTTCACCTTTTGAGGCCATCACCAATAGCTCGTTTACCGCCTTCTTAAACTCCCCTTTGGTAAATGTAGCGCCTGATACGGCATCGAAGTCCACCTCATTGAGGTCTTTCTTCTCATTAAACTGCTCATTTAGGTTTGCGATGACATCCAATCCATCTTGATACTCGTAGTTGTCTTCGCTCTTTTCCTCTCCACTATCTACCAATATTTCAGCATATTTAAATGATACTATCTCCCCATCTTCTACTTCCATTTGAGCCATTGGATAATTTCCCTGTTCACTAACTGGCATCTTTACTAAGTACTTTCCATCCTGCAGCTCGTCCACCTCAACGGTTTCAGGCTGTTCTTCATCCGTTGTATCCTGTCCCCCACAGCCGGTAAAAACCGCTGCTACTAGTGCCACTATTAACACCAATAACCCTAACCTTTTAAACATTTGATATCCCTCCAGAGTTTTTGATTGGTATAAGTGAAAATCCTATTTCATTATATATAAAATATCGACTAAATACAACGATTGTTTAGTTATTAACAGTTCAACCAAAACATCTACTCTCCGATATCCTTTATCTTCACTATTGGGATATTGGCTACCAAGGCGGACATGGGCATATTGTCCGATTCCCTTTTCATCCTAGTAAGCTTTATATCCAATTCATTCTCATCTATTTCAGCGTACTGCTTTATCACCCTTATTATGTCCCCTTCTACCATCTCCAAAAATTTAGGCGACATATGGGCCCTATCGTGAATCAATACAAGCTTCAGCCTTTCCTTGGCTATGTTCTTGCTCTTCTTTTCCTCCCTACCAAATATTCTAAACAAATCCAAAGCTATCCCCCCTTACCTGCTAAATAGCAGTTTGATCAACTTGCTAAATTTCCCTTCATCATATTGTAGATCCAAAAGCTCTACTTCCTCTCCTACGATTCTATTGCAAATGTTTTTAAAAGCCTTTGCCGATAGGGGTTCCTCTTCGGTTATTACGGGTTCGCCCTTGTTTGTAGATATTACCACCGCTTCGTCATCGGGTATTACCCCTATTAGGTCTACCGCCAGTATATCCACTATATCCTCTACATTCATCATATCTCCTCTATCTACCATATCCTGCCTGATTCGATTGATTATTAGTTTAGGGTTGTCCAATCCCCTAGCTTCCAGTAGACCTATTACCCTATCCGCATCCCTTACAGCCGATATTTCGGGCGTGGTAACTATGTAGGCCTCATCCGCCCCTGCTATTGAATTTTGAAATCCTTGTTCTATTCCAGCAGGTGAATCCACTATTATATAGTCGAATTCTTCCTTCAACCGACTTACAAGTTCAAACATCTGCTCCGGTTTAAGAGCTGTCTTATCCTTTGTCTGTGCTGCAGGCAATAGGAATAGCCCTTCATAGCGCTTATCCCTTATGAGTCCCTGGCGTAGCCTACAGGTTCCCTCTACTACGTCCACTATATCGTATACTATTCTATTTTCCAGGCCCATAACTACATCCAAGTTTCTAAGACCTATGTCGGTATCCACCACCACAACCTTATTTCCCAGTATTGCCAATCCTGTTCCTATATTGGCAGCTGTAGTGGTCTTCCCTACCCCGCCTTTTCCCGAGGTTATTACTATCGCTCTTCCCATCTACGATTCCCCCTATCTATTGTTTTTCCGTAAATATGGTTCTATCAATACTTCTCCGTTGTAGACTCTAGCAACTTCTGGCAAGTCGGATGCAACTACCTCTCCATCGGGTTTTCTACCGATGATATTTCCTATTCTCAATTGGGTTGGCTGTAGATCATAGGCTGCTATTATAGCCTTATCGTTTCCATCTATTCCCGCATGGGCAACCCCTTTTAAGCTTCCCAATATGACTATATTTCCCTTCGCCCTGATCAAAGCCCCTGGATTTACATCACCTATGATGACTATGCTACCATCATGTTCTATGATCTGCCCAGATCTTATGGTGGAGCTAATGAATTTGGTCATGCTCTTGGTGATTTCCCTATTGATATCCCCTATTTCCAGATGTGAGGGCAATCCTTGCTTGGACAAAGATAGCTTATATTCTTCTTCTATTATCTGGAATAGTTCTTTTTTTTGGCTTTCGGAAAGATCTTCTCCCCTTATGCCCAATATATTTGCACCTCTAAAGAAATCTATAGATTTCTTTAACTTTTCAATCAATTCTACCTTTATACGATTGAAATCTCCTTTTTTTACGTGGATATATATTCCTTCTTTTATACCTCTGAAACTTACAAATCCTTCCTTCACCATTAATACCCCCATAGTTTTGAAACTAAATTGGCGATCTATTACCTCGCCAATTCAGTTTTATAAGGTTCTTCCCCCTTAGTTGTTTTTTCATTTAAACCCATATATTCCGCTATTATCTCCCTAGCTACTGGACCTGCATATCCACCGCTTCCCCCCTGGAACAGAACTACGGATATTGCTATTTCCGGTTCCTCGTAGGGGGCGAAAGCCACAAACCATATGGTTTGTGGCTTTCGCCCCCTACGAGGAACCGGAAATAGCAATATCC
>DUNJ01000042.1 GCA_012839395.1 Tepidimicrobium sp. | reverse complement strand
CTCAGTTTCATCCTTACATCCCTTTCAAACCTAGTATAGGTATCGGTGTCCTTTTCTATAAGATCCCATTTATTAACCGCAATTAATATTCCCTTGCCATTTTCGTGGGCATATCCTGCAATTTTAGTATCCTGCTCAGTTATCCCCTCGGTTGCATCAATCATAATTATACAGAGATCGGATCTATCCACAGCTGATAAGGTCCTGACTACACTATATCTTTCTATGTTTTCATATATGCTTCGCTTCCTCCTCAAACCTGCTGTATCTATAAACAGATATTTTTCACCTTTATGAGTAAAGTAAGTATCTACCGCATCCCTAGTAGTCCCTGGTATATCGGTTACCAAAACCCTTTCCTCACCTAAAATTTTATTTATTAAGGATGATTTACCTACATTGGGTTTTCCTATTATTGCAACTTTGGTTACATCTTCATCATATTCTGTATCCTTATGTTCTGGAAAAAACTTTATTATTTCATCCAGCAAATCTCCTATTCCCAATCCCTGTTCCGCCGATATTACCATAGGGCTGCCTATGCCCAATTCATAAAATTCAAATACATCACTAGGAGTATTGGGACTATCGACCTTATTACATACCAACAATATGTCCTTCCCCGACTTCCTCAATATAGATGCTATTTCTCTATCACCAGGAGTTATGCCAGTCAATCCATCCACCACAAACAATATAACATCTGCCGTATCAATGGCCATCTCTACCTGCCTTCTAACACCCAATGTGATTGCTTCATCGCTTTTTGGCTCTAATCCTCCAGTATCTATAAGGGTAAAATATCTATTTAGCCATTCGGCCTCCGAATAGATCCTATCTCTGGTTACCCCAGGAGTATCCTCTGTAATAGCTATTCTACGCCCAGCTATTCTATTGAATAGAGTTGATTTTCCTACATTTGGCCTACCCACTATACAAACTACAGGTCTATCCATCCCTATCACCCCGCGATCTTCTAAATATATCTATAAAATCTTTGCCAGAAACCTCTACCGGAATCACTTTTGCATCCAAATGGTCTTCTATATCCCCTATGGTCATATCATCCAGAAAAACGTCTGTGTCTTTTCTTAGCATGGATTTGGGTATTATGATTCCATCTATGTCTCCATAATCCCTAAACTGTTCTACAATATCCTGCCCAGTTACCAAGCCAGATACGGTTATGCTATTACCAAAGAAATTGTTCTTCACAGCTAATATTTTTAAATCTAAACCTTTAAACTTGTTGACTATCTTCTTACTTATCCCTATTAGAAACCCCTCTGCCAATGTTCCTGTTATCATAACATATTTACTGTCTAATATAATACCTCCTTCTACTTTTTCCAATTCCAGTTCAACTTCCCGTTCAAAGGACTTCATCAATCCTACTCCATTTTCTATCTGTGGAAATCCCTCATATTCTTCATATTTTGGAAGTGCCCGATTAGATAATGCATAAAATTCATCTGCTGCAAATACAAAACGGGTCCCAATATCTTTCAGAAATGCATTTTGTTTCTTTTCAATTAGATCCAATACATCCCTTGATTTTTCTTCATCATAACCTTCTAACTCATAAAGCCCCCTCCTATATTTTGTAATTCCTACAGGTACGACAGCCACCGTTTTAACGCTTGGATGCAAATTGGATAAATCCTCTAAGGTCCTTTTTAATTCCAACCCATCATTAATTCCGGGAACCAATACTATTTGGCAATTTACTTCAATGTTTGCCTCCTTAAATCTTTTGAGTATGGGAAGAAGTTTCCCCGCATTTTTATTGTTTAACATCTTAACCCTTAATTCCGGATTGGTCGTGTGAACCGATATATTTATAGGGCTTAACCTATATGCAATTATCCTATCGATTTCCTCGTCACTCATATTGGTCAAAGTAATAAAGTTTCCCTGTAAAAACGATAGCCTAGAATCATCATCCTTAAAGTATAGGGTTTTCCTCATATTAGGTGGCAGCTGGTCGATGAAACAAAATATGCATTTGTTTCTACAGGATTTTGCCCTGTCTATTAATGGATTGGTAAATTCTATTCCTAAATCTTCGTCGAATTCTTTTTCAATCTCTAGCCTCCATAACTCACCATTTTGTTTTTCAACCACTACCTCTACATAGTCATCCGAAATTAAAAATTTATAGTCTATAATATCCATAATCAAGGTATCGTTTATGGATATCAAAATATCTCCTATCTCTATACCTAGCTCTGCAGCTATACTTCCTTTTGTAACTTTTTCTATTATATTTTTATCAGCTTCAATATTCTTTAATTCCATTCCATGCCCTTCCATTAATTAGTTTTCTACACAACATATATATTATAACAAAATATTAAAACAATAAACAGATATAATATCCTAATCACTTAAGCATATAAGCCTACATCTTACTGTAGGCTTATTATCTACTCATATAAAGGAAATCTATTACATAGATTTAATACCCTTTCCCTGATCTTTTCCTTATCTTGGCCTTCATCCAAGGCCAAATCGATTATTTCTGCTATCTCTTCCATCTCCTCTTCCTTCATCCCCCTACTGGTAACTGCCGGGGTCCCTATCCTTACGCCACTAGTAACAAAGGGGCTCTCCGGATCGAAGGGAATTGTATTTTTATTGGTCGTCACCCTTACCTCATCTAATAATGCCTCTGCCTTCTTACCTGTCAAGCCCCTATTCCTGACATCCAATAGGATTAAATGATTGTCTGTACCATTGGATACAAGATCAATTCCCCTTTCCATTAAACCATCCGCCAATGCCTTTGCATTCTTTACAATCTGTTCTTGATATAGTTTAAAATCCTCTTCTAAGGCTTCACCAAAGCTTACTGCCTTAGCAGCAATTATATGCATCAGTGGACCCCCTTGAATTCCCGGAAATATAGCCTTGTCGATGAGTTCAGCATATTCCTTTTTACATAGAATCGCCCCACCCCTAGGGCCCCTTAAGGTCTTATGGGTTGTCGTAGTAACGAAGTCCGCATATGGGACAGGGTTTTGATGAAGTCCTGCAGCAATTAAACCAGCTATATGGGCCATATCTACCATTAGGTAGGCTCCTACCTCATCCGCTATTTCCTTGAATTTTTTAAAATTTATAGTCCTTGGATAAGCACTAGCACCTGCTATTATCATCTTAGGCTTCTCTTTTAGGGCTATTTCTCTTACCTCATCATAATCTATCCTATGATTCTCCCTATCTACCCCATAATCTATAAAATTATAATATACACCAGATAGGTTTACTGGACTACCATGGGTTAAATGGCCACCTTGGGATAGGTTCATGCCCAATACCCTATCGCCCGGCTTTAAAATTGCAAAATAGACGCCTAGATTTGCATTGGAGCCTGAATGTGGTTGGACATTTGCATGCTCAGCCCCATATAGCTCTTTCAATCTATCTATAGCCAAATTTTCCACCATATCTACATACTCACAACCGCCATAAT
>DUNJ01000041.1 GCA_012839395.1 Tepidimicrobium sp. | reverse complement strand
GTTTTATTATGTTTTTTGTAGCGTATAGCCCATTTTTGATGATAAAAAAAGGTGCACTACTTCCTACGCATTATAGCATTCTGATATTAATTAGTCAATCCTTGTATTCTGCATTTTATGCATTTTCAGTATGTAATTGTAGAACTAGGTCTCTTCAATCTACTCGTACCCTTAGATGCTTTTTAAAAAATATATTATATAATATAGGTATAGGAATAATCTATATTAAACATTTTATATAATTTAAAATATGACATAATCTAAATGAATATTTAATACAGCTTCACCCATAATATTAATAATACATATTTATGGGAGGGGATCTAATGATAAGTAAAGAACAGTTAAGGAAGATAGCAATATATTGCGATTCTTATAGTCCTAGAAAAAAAGAAGACCTAAATATAACATCCAACTTTTATAGCGAAAAATATAAAAGCTGCGAAAATTGCGTTCATTTTACTGCAGATGGCAGCTGTGATATAGATCTAATCGATAAAATCCTTTCAAGTCTAGCGATGGAACAGGATCTAAAATCATAATATGTAGAAAGTGGGGATTTAAAGTATGATAGTTCTTTCATGTAACAACATATATAAAGCCTATGGGACGAATACCGTTTTAAAGGATATAAATTTCGTCATCAACAGCGGTGAAAAAATTGGTCTCATCGGATCAAACGGTTCTGGTAAGACCACCCTGTTCAATATATTGGCCGGTGAAACTGAAAAAGATGCAGGTGATATATTCATAAGAAGAAATTTAAAAATTGGATACTTAAAACAACACGCGGATACAACAAGCGATAAAAGTATCTATGATGAGTGCTTAGAGGTATTTAAGCCCCTAATTGAAATGGAACAAAGACTAAGAAAGCTAGAGAACTGTATAGCTGAGGAAGGTTCCAAAGGAGAATCAAATAAACTTGAACAACTTATGATAGAATACTCTAACCTATTAGAAGAATTCAACAAAAAAGATGGATATGGATATGAAAGTGAAATTAAAGGGGTATTGAAGGGTTTAGGCTTTAAAAATGAGGATATGGAAAAGAAAATAAGCATATTAAGCGGTGGACAAAAAGCCCGATTAACCCTAGCTAGGCTGTTACTGGACAAGCCCGATCTGTTACTATTGGATGAACCTACTAACCATTTAGATATAGAAGCTATAAGTTGGCTTGAATCCTATATTGCCGAATATAAGGGGGCTGCCCTTATAATTTCCCATGATAGGTACTTCCTTGATAATACAGTATCCAAAATATTTCACCTAGAAAATCTAAAACTTAAAACATATGAGGCCAATTATTCCGTATATATAAAGAAGCGTAAGGAAGAGCTAGAGTTGTTAAAAAAACAATATGAAGATCAACAACGGGAAATAGAACGACAGAAGGAGATTATCCAACGGTTTTCCAACTATGGGGATAGAAGATATATAAGGCAGGCCCAAAGTAGACAAAGATTATTGGATAAAATGGAGCTATTAGACAAACCCACAGATGCTAAAAAAGTGAACATATCCTTTGAGCCTAAAACTAGGAGCGGTAAGGATGTCTTAACTTGCGATGGAATCAGCAAGTCTTTCGGTAAGCTCAAATTGTTAAAGGATATAAATTTCAATATATATAGAGGTGAAAAAGTAGGATTAATAGGTCCAAATGGAGTTGGGAAAACCACTTTATTTAAGATGATATTAAAAGAGATCCCCTATGATGAGGGCAATATATCTATAGGCCATAATGTCCATCTGGACTATTTTGACCAAGAACAGGACAACTTAAATCTAGAAAAAACGGTTATTGATGAAATATGGGATAATAACCCCAAGTTAAACCACTATCAGATTCGAAATATTCTAAGCAGATTTTTGTTTATAGGCGATGATATATTTAAGGAAATAGACAGCTTGAGCGGGGGGGAGCGTGGCAGATTGGCTATCCTAAACATGATGCTTTCCAATGCCAATTTTCTACTTATGGACGAGCCTACAAACCATTTAGATATAGACTCCAAAGAAGTTTTGGAGGATGCCTTGATAGATTATAAAGGGACCCTTTTAGTAATATCCCATGATAGATACTTCTTAAATAGAGTGGTCGATAGGATACTGGAATTGACTACAGAAGGAATCAATGAATATCTAGGCAACTATAACTACTATTTAGAAAAGAAGAATGAAATAATTATAAAGGAAAAAAAGGAATATAAGACTAAAACCCAGATTCAATTGGAAAAGAAAAAGGAAAGGGAAAAAATCCTATTAAAGCAGAAAAGAAAAAAAGATATGATGAATTTGGAAAACTTAATAGAAGAAGAAGAATCACGATTGGATAAGTTGGATAAGTTGCTATGCGATTCTCAGTTGTATGATGAGCCGGATAAAATTGTTGAGCTATCCAGGAAAAGGGATGATATTCAAGCAAACCTAGATTCCCTTTATGAAAAGTGGATATCGTTAACAGAAGCCCAATATCCCTAAGGTATCCACATATTATTCACATAATCCACAAAGTTATCCACATAGCTCATCTTCATTATTAGCTGTTTATAGCAAACTTTCCACATTGCCCACAACCTCTTAGCTCTTATATATAAGACTTTGTTGAAGCAATGTGGAAAAAAATGTTGACAAATATCAGATTAATTCTAAGTTTGGAACTACGTTCATATCCAACTGAGAAATGTTACCATTTATGTAGTTAAAATAAGCAGCAGACCCTATCATTGCAGCATTGTCTGTACACAGGATATTGGAAGGGTGGAGTATCTCTATACCCTCTTCCTTACCCTTATACTTCATCATTTTTCGTAATCCTCCATTAGCAGCAACTCCTCCTGCTAAGACTATTTTTTTAGATCTTGTCTCCTTAGCAAGATTTATTGTCTTTTCAACAAGCACATCTACTACTGCCTGTTGAAAACTAGCTGCTACATCCTCTACTATTAGATCCTCACCTTTTTGTTTCATATGGTTTAAATAGTTTAGTACTGCGGTTTTAAGCCCGCTAAAACTAAAATCATAACTACCTTTCTCCAGATAGGCTCTAGGGAAATCTATAGCATTTGGGTCCCCATTTCTGGACAATCTATCAATTATCGGCCCACCAGGATAGGACAACCCTAAGGCCCTAGCTACCTTGTCAAAGGCTTCCCCTGCCGCATCATCCCTTGTCCTACCATACAACTCATATTCCACATATCCCTTTGCATATGCTAAGTAGGTATGTCCTCCTGAAACTATTAAACAGGTAAAGGGTGGCTTTAAATCCTTATATTCAATATAATTGGCACATACATGTCCTTCTATATGATTTACACCTATTATAGGGATATCCAAAGCATAGGATATAGCCTTTGCACTAGATATCCCTACTAGCAATGCTCCTACCAAACCTGGCCCCTGGGTTACCCCTACCAAGTCTATATCATTAAAATCGATATTAGCCTCATCCAAAGCCTTCTGTATTAATGATATAGACTTGGTAGGGGTAACCCAGGGGCCAGGTTTGGTAGGAGCATTGCTAGTAGGGATATCTAGTGCAAAGGCTATATCCTATGC
>DUNJ01000040.1 GCA_012839395.1 Tepidimicrobium sp. | reverse complement strand
TCTATATCGAATGCTATATAGATATTATTTAAATTGTTTATGTTGTAAAAACTATTATGTATCACTGGAGACAAGCTTTTGGATATAGGATGTCCAATTAAGCAATAAATCTCCGTATCCCAGGTTATATTCATTTATCTTCCTCCTATTTGACTTTTATAATATAATTATAGCAAATTTTGTAAAAAATGTTTATTATCAATTATGATAAGATCTATTATGATTGCGGATTGTTCTTATTTATACCATATAACTTAAAAATTAGTCTAAATAAAAAAGCGGCAAAAAGCAAAAATAGATATAGGAGGTGGATATTTTGAAAAAAAATAAAATTACAGTTTTAGCCCTTCTTATCACCTTGGTGATTGGTTCTATTGGTTGTACTGCTACTAGGCCTAGAACTCCAATGAATCGAAACACACAAAACCGAATAGGAGTAAGGGACCCGAATAAAGATATTGCACGACGAAGGAACTTAAATATGATGGGTGATAGAAGAAACGATGCAACCGATAGGGATCCTAATACCACAGATAATATGATAAGGCGAAATACCGGTATAGGTCCCAGGACTGCAACCGATTTAACCAGACGTGATAGAATGGATACTAATACCTTATGGCATAGGGGAAACGTGATAGCTAAAAAGGTGAATCATTTAAAAGAAGTTAAAAACACTACAGTCCTACTAAGCGGTAACACCGCTATAATAGGGGTAGAAATAGATAGAAATGTACAAGGTCAAATGACAGATGATCTAAAAAATAAAATCATAAAGGCAGTTAAAGATGCCGACGGAAGTATAAGAAATGTAAGTGTAACCGCTAATCCAGATTTGTTTACCAGGATATCCAATATAGAAAAAGATATAAGGGATGGAAGACCAATATCGGGATTTGCCGAAGAATTCCAAGAGATACTAAGAAGAATCAACCCTGTTAGATAAATCCGGTTTCCCGGATTTATCTTTTTTTCTTTAAGGTAATTCAATCATTTCATAGCTTTACTTAGCTTATCGATAGCTCGTTTCTCAATCCTGGATACATACGATCTAGATATCCCCAACATTTTAGCTATTTCCCTTTGGGTCCTTCTGCAACCATCCACAAGTCCATATCTATGTTCTATGATGAGTCTTTCCCTATCCTGCAAAATCCTGTTAATAGCTTGATATAGTTTGCTTATTTGAAATTTTAAATGTACTTCATCCAATATATCATCCACTTCCGTTCCCAATACATCTAATAATGATATCTCATTGCCTTTATGGGGTTATCTAATGGTGCTATTACTGGGTACCATTAGATTTCATTATATTTGCTTTTCAATCAATTTTTCTATATTTTTATTCAATCTACCTAGCTGTCGTATGATCATCCAATTTTGTTCAACTAATGCAGATAAATATGTTATCTTTGCTTGCTCCTCTACTTTTGCAAATGACAGCGCCATACCAGCCTTAATGAATTTATTACCTGCTAAATCACTGGCTATTCTTTTTAATACAATTAGGTCCCTTTCATCTAAATCTTCTAACTGGTATCTGTCCATGAACTTTTGCATCTCTTTATCTTCTTTGCTTTCTTTGTTATTTCTTCCACCAAATAATCTCTTCATTCTAAATTCCCTCCTTAACTATATTATACATATATTGGAGGCTTTATGTAAATCTCCAAACAATAAACTAAGAGTTAGGGTTTATCCTATCGTTTTTTTCTTCGTTCCTTATGATCCCCTGCCAAATTTCCCAACCTACCTGTTCATATTCTCTAAGTATTTTTTGCTTTTCTTCTTCGGTCATCAATGGTGGTGCTATAATATGAACCGTTGTATTGCCAAATTTATACGTTGCATCATATTTTTTGATTCCCATCAAATCACCTCAGTACAATTTATGAAGATACCTGTTTGTACTATGCTGTTTGCATCTCAATTTCTATTTTTTCATAGTCTCAGCTAATACGGCATTCGATAATTTAGAAAACAAAATGGATATTAAAGATACGTTCTAATTCGATTTAAAATACTGCCTAATGATGGCTTTTTTTATGCCTAAAATCGATGTAATGAATAAAAAGCCTACATACATATAATACATTGAGGTGATCTTATGACTATGGATAAGATTTGCATATATCTGCGCAAGTCTAGGGCTGATGAAGAAGCTGAAAAACATGGTGAAGGTGAGACTTTAAACAAGCACAGACAAATACTTTTGAAGGTGGCCAGAGAAAAAGAATTGGATATAATTAAAATTCGTGAAGAAGTAGTATCTGGTGAAAGTTTAATACATAGACCTGAAATGTTGAAACTGCTTAAAGAAGTAGAACGAGGTATGTATGATGCTGTATTAGTAATGGATATAGACAGACTTGGCCGTGGAAATATGCAAGAACAAGGCCTCATATTAGAAACATTTAAGAAAGCTAAAACTAAGATAATAACCCCTATGAAAATTTATGACCTTCAAGATGAATTTGATGAAGAGTATTCAGAATTTGAAGCATTTATGGCTAGAAAGGAATTAAAAATAATAAATAGGCGATTGCAACGTGGTAGGATTCGCTCCATTGAAGAAGGAAACTATTTAGGCCCATTGCCCCCTTTTGGATATAAAATCATAAACAAGGGTAAGATAAGAACCTTAAACCCGCATCCAAAGCAAGCTCCTATTGTTCAAATGATATTTGACTTATATACTAATCATGATATGGGTGGTGGCAAGATTGCCAATAAATTAAATGAATTAGGATATAAGACATACACCGGAAAAAGCTGGTCTAATAGCCTAGTATTAAATATAATTAGAAACGAGGTTTATGCTGGTAAGATACAATGGAGAAAAACTAGATCTAGGAGATCCTCTATCCCCGGCCAAGTAAAAGAAGTAAAAACATTGCCTAAAGAAAAATGGATAAGCGTAAATGGTCATCATGAGCCTTTAATATCCAGAGAAACATTTGATAAAGCACAGGAAATCCTAAAAAAAAGAAGCCATGTCCCTTATAATACTGGAATTATCAATCCACTTGCCGGACTTATTAAATGTCATAAATGCGATACATCCATGGTCTATAGGCCTTATGCCAACGTAGATGCCCATATCGTTTGCTATAATACCGGATGTGATAATAAGAGCTCCAAGTTTAAATTTATTGAAGAAAGATTATTAAAAGGTCTTGAAGAATGGTTAGTAGGGTATGAGGTCGAATGGAGTAATATTAAAGACAATAAACATGAGTCAAAGATATATAATACCATACAGCTACATGAACAAGCTCTAACTAGACTAAATAAGGAGTTAGAAGAACTAGAAACCCAGAAAAACAATCTGCATGATCTATTAGAAAGAGGTATCTATGATGTAAATATCTACCTAAAAAGATCTCAAGTATTAGCACAAAGAATATCAGAAACCCAAGCAAATATAAAAAATACTAATAATAATTTAAACTTGGAGCAAAAAAGGTTTAGTACCCAAATAGATATTATTCCTAAAGTTAAAAACGTATTGAAGCTTTATCCTAAAACTGATAGCGCAAAAAAGAAAAACAAGTTACTTAAATCCGTATTGTATTATAGCGTATATAAAAAAAATAGAGAGCAAAGATTGGATGAGTTCACCCTTGTTCTTTATCCTAAACTTCCAAAAATAAGATAATCTTGTATAACTGCATTTTGCTATAGTTGCTCTTAACCATTGATAAACCGTTAAGGGCAATTCATTGCCCTCCTTATCTATTCCTATCGGCTCTTGTAAGGACATATCTCCCTTGGATTTTTTATTGGATCTTATAATCATCAGTATTTCATTTTCTATGCATCGGGCTGCATACGTAGCAAGCCTAGTCCCCTTATTAATATCGAAGGTAGATATGCCCTTTATCAATCCTATCGTACCTATCGATATTAGATCTTCTATATCCTTGCCCGTATTATGATATTTCTTAACTATATGAGCAACCAACCTTAAGTTTCTCTCTATAAGAACATTTCGTGCATTTTCATCCCCCTGTTGATACAACTTTAAGTAATATTCTTCTTCCTCCCTATCAAGCGGCCTTGGAAACGATTTGCTACCAGAGATATAGCCTGAGAGTATTAGGAAAGGTTCTAGAATCCCCCCCAATATAAATAATAACTGTGCAAGCATAAAAACACCTCGCCTCCCCATATTTAAGTATATGTCTATAATGCTATTGTGGTGCAAGTCCTATTTGTTTTATATTGTAAATCGTCCTAGTAATATCTTCAAATATAGGTACCGCTGTCTGAGAACCCGACATTCCCTCCTCCACAAACACGGTTACTACATGCTTTGGATTCTCCAACGGATAAAATCCTGAAAACCATCCATGAACAGTTCTCCTGCCATTTAATATGGCCTCGGCAGAACCGGTCTTGCCTCCAGCTCCCCCTATATCAGTTAAATCCAAGTTGTTAGCAGTACCATATTGTACCACATCTGCCAGATATCCCTTAATAATTTTAGCAGTTTTTTCCGATATAACCCTAAAGTCCTCGGAACGATTAAATCCCTTAATCATATACCCATCTCGCCCTACTGTTCCCTTTACTATCGCCATTCCTTTCTTAATCCCACCATTTGCAATAGACAACATCATATTAGTTACCTGCAGTGGTGTAACCTCTATGCTCCCCTGACCTATGGAGATATTACCTATAGCTGGTCCAAGTAGCTCGCTTCCCGTGGGTAAATTACCTTCAATCTCCTCTAAAAGTCCAATATTTAGTCTACTGCCAAATCCTAACCTATTTGCCATATCGATTATATTCTTACTTCCCACCTCTTGCCCCAGCTGAATAAAGGCCGAATTACAAGATTTTGAAAAAGCTTCCCTCAACGTTATATGTCCATGCCCTTCCCTTTTATTGCAGTTTATTATGGACTTACCCACCCTTTCATATCCATTACAATAGAATTGATTTGAAAAATTATGATCTCCTTTCTCAAATGCCGTTAATAAAACGACTAATTTAAATAAAGATCCTGGCGGATAACCTACCTGTACCGCTTTATTATATAATGCCATATCTTCCCTGTTTAAATATCTTTCTATATTATCCTGGTCAAAATTGGGCCGACTGGCCATAGCCAATATATCCCCAGTTTTAACATCTGCGACTATTGCAGAGCCCTTTATTCCCCTCCTATCTAATATCCGTTCAACCTCTTTCTGTATATAATAATCTACAGTCAATTTAACCCCGTTTGGCCCCCTAGGATCTATATCTCGATTTACCAGGTATTCCTCTTTGGTAAATATCCTCCTTCTCTCATCTAGATCTATGTATACGGAATGATCACCTTCATTTTTCAATATTTCATCATAGACCTTTTCAATACCAGCCTCCCCCTTATTCTCACTCCTATTTATATGGCCTATTACATGGGAGAGCATGTTTATATCATCATACCTTTCAATTCTATTGGCCGTAAAAAATTTGCGCTCGTCAATATCTAATAAATTGGATATAAGGGGTATATCTACAATGGTCCCTTTGGATTTTATATGTTCATCTAATTGGGAGTCATCCATATGGCTACTCTTTATAATGGCTTCCCTTAAAGTTGAATCAGATTCAATATCCTTCTTAAAGAAAAAACCCGTTATCACCTTCTTCCTATTGGTTAAGGGAATTAAATTCCTATCATATATAATCCCTCTATTAGGCGACAACCTTATCTCCTGTCCCCTTTGCTTTAGTGCCTCTGCCCTCAAAGATTCGTGATTGACTATTTGTATCCAATACAATCTAACGACCAAAAAAGCAAATATTAGAGTGGATAAGAACAGCATCTTAAATATTCTGTTATATACTATAGACCCTTTCATTTTCATATCAAAATCCCCACCTATTGATATTTAGTATTACCAATAGATGGGGAAATATAATTCACCTACATCTTCTAAGTATATCCCACCTCTGTACCCTGCGATCCATCTTGATCCTAACTGTCTGCTGGGGATGAGGAGCCACATCTATTTCGTTTCCATCCTCATCCCACATCTTATCTATAATTTGAGTATAGTGCTCTTTATCTGGACCAAAAACCTCTATTTCATCCCCCATAAACATCCTATTCCTCTGCTCTACAGTCGCCATTTTAGTCTCCTCATCATAATCTAAAACAAGCCCTACATAATCGTAATTCCTAATATAGGAACTGGTTGTATATACCTGATCTTTACCAGTGGGCCTATCAAAATAGAAGCCTGTAGTAAAATCTCGATGGCTTGCCTTCTTAATCTCATCCAACCATAATGGGTTGAATACATAACCTTCCGGATTCTTTAAATATTCATCTATAGCCATCCTATAGGAACGAATAACCGTAGCTACATAATAGGAACTTTTAACCCTTCCTTCGATCTTAAAGCTGTTGATACCCGCCTTAATCAACTCGGGCATATGTTCAATCATACATAGATCCTTAGAATTAAATATAAAAGTACCCTTTTCATCTTCATATACGGGATAATATTCTCCCGGTCTTTTTTCTTCTACCAAATTATACTTCCATCTACAGGGATGAGCACATTCTCCTCTGTTAGCATCCCTGCCCGCCATATAATTACTAAGCAAGCATCTGCCGGAATAAGATATGCACATAGCACCATGTACAAAAGTTTCAATCTCCAAATCCTCAGGTATCCTATTTATTATGCTACGGATTTCCTCTAAAGATAATTCCCTTGCCAATACAATCCTTCTAATGCCTAGCTCATACCAAAACATAATAGTTTCATAGTTTGTAATGCTAGCTTGTGTACTTATATGGATTGGCAACTTTGGTACCGTCCTATTTACTATAGAATAAATACCAGGATCCGATACGATCACTCCATCCACATTCATATCGTATAGGTCCTTTACATAATCTTCTAATCCCTCTAAATCTTCATCATGGGGAACAATATTCATAGTTACATATACCTTTTTATTCCTTTCATGGGCAAAATCTACTCCCTCTTTCATCTCCTCCAATGTAAAGTTCTTCGAAGTCTTCCTTAACCCAAATTGTTCTCCTCCTAAATATACGGCATCGGCGCCATAGTGTAGAGCCATCTTCAGTTTCTCAAGATCTCCAGCTGGTGCTAATAGTTCTGGTGTGTTCAAATCTTCATCCCTCCTTATAAGTTAGTGCAACCCCATCACACAACGGAATAACGCTAGTTATATACCCATCTAAATTAGATATATAGTCCAAATAGTTTCGCATCCTTCTTACTATAGTCTTATCCCTTTTATTAATCAATTCATCTTTAGCCACCATTCCTCTATATAATACATTATCGGAAACTACAATCCCTCCATAGTTTAATTTCTTTATACAATCCTTAAAGAAACCCAGATAATGACCCTTTGCTGCATCTAAAAATACAAAATCGTACCTTTCATTCAATTTTGGCACAACCTCCTTTGCATCTCCCTTGATAAGGCGAATTCTTTTGCTATATTTATTTGCAGATATATTTTCCTTAGCCATTTCATACATATCGTCCCTTACCTCTATAGTGGTTATCTTGGCATCGGGGTTAGCTGCTTCGGCCATTATTAAAGCAGAATAGCCTATAGCCGTTCCTAGTTCCAATATGTTTTTTGCATCGCTCACCTTTAACAATATCCTGATAAATTGTTCCACTTCAGGGGATATAATAGGTATATTGTTATTATTTGCATAATCCCTTAGCCTACTCAATTCCCCATAACCGCCTTTTAAAATACTCCGAATATATTCTTCTATATAATCATAATTTATATTCACTAATATACACATCCCTTTGCAAAATTAATACGTGGTTATTCATAACCCACGTATATAAAAATACTATATAAAATTTCAATTTTTCGACTGTGCTTTTAAATGTTCTTCATATGTTTTAGTAAATATATGCTCACCAGTATTGTCCTTTTTTAATACATAATATAGATAATCTACATCCGAAGGATTCATAGTTGCTATTATAGATTTTTCACCCGGTGATGCAATGGGGGTTGGTGGCAAACCCTTATGAATATAGGTATTGTAAGGGGATTCAACTTCTAAATCCTTATATAACAAACGTTCCTTTCTGTCCTCCAGGGCATATTGTACCGTTGCATCTACCTGCAAAAGCATATCCATATCTAGCCTATTATATAACACACCTGCAATCATCGGCCGCTCACTATCAACCTTAGCTTCCTTTTCTACTATTGAAGCCAATATGATCAATTCATTTAGAGACAAATCCATATTATCTATATTTTCCTCTATATGCTCTGCGTATATCTCTTCAAATTTATCCAGCATTTTTCTTATTACCTCATCCTCAGTAGAATCCATATGAAATTCATAGGTAGATGGAAACAGGTATCCCTCTAAGCCATGGTCATCATCTAAATGCTTTAGAAATGGGTAGTCATCTTCAAAGTGTTCTTTGTTGGAGGCCAATTTTAAAAATTTGTCCTTATCAACTATGCCTTTTTTAGATAGTTTATCAGCTATTTGGCGCATTTCATATCCCTCTGGAATGGTAATATTCAAAACATTTTTATTCCTTCCACCCTGAGTTAATGCCTTTATTATATCATTCATATCCATACCAGTATCCAACGAATACATCCCTGCCTTCAAATTAGCAGCTACACCCTCTTTCTTTATCTGTATATAAAATATCAACTCGCTCTTAATCAAACCTTCGTCCTTCAAGATACTGGCTATCCTTTTGGAACTAGATCCAGCAGGTATTTCTACCTCCACAACCTGAGGGTCCTCAGCGGAAACTGCTTCGATAGCTTTGACGTAATATATAGCGGCAATAGACGATATAAGCATCAATGCGGCCAATGGTATCAACCAATAAATAGCCTTAATTTTTTTCTCTTCCTTAACTTCCCTAGTTTCTGCCACAAAATCTCCACCTTTAAATTAGAGTATTCATCTTATCAAATAATCTTACAATCCAATTATTATAAGTATTTCTAAAAATCAATGCAATCTAATCCTATTCTATATCTATAGCCTTCTCAATAATATTATTTATATCTTGGACCATTTGAGAAAATCTTAATTCCGCTGTTAAGAATTC
>DUNJ01000039.1 GCA_012839395.1 Tepidimicrobium sp. | reverse complement strand
TCGGATAAAGTTTAAGTCGTTCCGCATATACTGTATATCGATAAGCTTTCTCATCACCTCATCCCTATCCTTAATCATACCCGGCCTTAAAGATACCACCAGGTTTTCATAATCGATAGGGTCTCCTAATCCATATATACAGGATACGCTGGATACTATTATAACATCTCTCCTTTCAAATAGCGCAGCGGTAGCCGAGTGCCTTAGCTTATCTATTTCATCATTTATTGCAGCATCCTTTTCGATATAGGTATCGGTTTGAGGTACATATGCCTCCGGCTGATAGTAGTCGTAGTAGGATACAAAATATTCCACTGCGTTATTGGGAAAGAACTCCTTAAATTCGCTAGCCAATTGGTATGCCAGAGTCTTGTTATGAGCAATAATAAGGGTGGGTTTTTGCACCCTCTCTATTATATTGGCCATGGTAAAAGTTTTACCAGACCCGGTCACTCCCAATAGGGTTTGACCTTTAAGGTTATCCAATATGCCCTTTGATAATCTATCTATCGCCTGGGGTTGATCCCCCGTAGGCTTAAAGCTAGATTCTACTTTAAATCTACCCATAGATTTCACCTCGTGTTAAACATTCGTTCCCATTCTACTATTTAATTATAGTATATTTTGAGCTATTGTCAAAACTTTTTGTTGTAAAACCTGTTGAACAATTTCCCCTTATATTATAAACTGATATTGAAGGAGGAATTACTAATGAAAAAAATATTGTTCCTCTCCATCCTCATAATCTTATCGGCTACTGTGCTGGCATGTAGTGCTAAGGACCAGGCAGAACCGCCAACTGCAGAGGATGTGGAGGAAGAATTTATAGATTATGAGATCAAAAAAATTGTATTATCCAAAGGATACCAATCTTTATCCCCCAATACGGAGGTACTTAAAAAGGGATCCCATCTAAGGCTATTGGTTTCACCAGGTCTTTTGGAAAGTTCTGGTGTTACAATAGATAAGATCACAAAAGCTGGCAACGAGATCAACATATATATACGCAATTTGACCAATAAGGAGAAGAAGCAGCTATCTACACCTCAAATACTGATTGAGATCGATGATCCACTGGTCAAAAATTTGGATGAATTACATTTTAATATAGTTAGCCAAAACTATAAGCCTATACCTTTGAAATTGGATAAGAATCAAATTTTAAATAAAGTGTATTCAGATCTTAAGATAGAGCCAACTTCAGCCCCCTCAATAGAGCTAACTAGGTTGAAAGATAGCTTAATATGGAATATATCCTTTAGCAACGTATTCAATACCGAAGATTCCAACTTTTCGCTGGTTAACTTAGATATAGTGGTGGATGCGGATACAGGGGATATAATCGAATCCACCAAGGAAAATATATCCACCTATATAGACGAAGGTATCCTATTGGATTGTATACCCAATAAAGCCTTACTCTATAAGCAAAAGCATAAGAAGGGGGAAGATGAATACGATAGCCTATGGATCTACGATGTGGAGACAGGGAGGAAAAGGAACATATATATATCTAGATATAGTATACAATCTGCCCTATTCAGTCCAAATCACCAGCATATATCCTTTATAGAGGCCAATGAAACCAAATCGGATATATATATGGCCTCCATATCGGATGAAATGGCCTACAAGATTACGCCAGCAAATAGCTTAAATCCTAAGCTGATGAAATGGACGGATGGTGGTAGCCTCTATTTTATGAATGTGGATGATTCTGAAACTACATTATTCCAATATGATGTAGATGGGAAAAAATCATCCCGTAAGCTCTACATAGATAAGAATATAGAATCTTTCGACATAGAGGGCGACAAGATATTGCTAGTGGAATATGATGAAACCCTTATGAACAAGAATATATATACGACAAAAAACGGAAAAGAGCTTCAAAATATAGGAGTAGGGTTCCAGGCTACTTTTTTAGAGGATGGAAGCATAGCCTACCTAAAGAATGTAGATAAGGAAGATAAGAATGTGCTCCATATATGCAATAAAGACGAAGAGGTGGAATATAAGGATTTGGAATATAGCATAACTAATTACTTTAAATTGGATAATAATAATATAATATTGACCAAGAAAAATTCCTGCAATAACGACTATATACTGACTAGATATAATCTATCTGAAAAGACCACCGAATCCTTGGCAACCATAAATAGCGACAAAGTTTTCTACGATCAGGAGAAGACTCGAGCCTATATCGATATATCTCCCCCTATGGATAAAGATAAGCATAATATAATATATTCGGTGGATTTAAGCAAGCTAAATAGAATCGATAATCAGTAAAAGAACCCACATATGGGTTCTTTTTAATTTCTAAACCCATTAGTTTTTCGACGAAATCTATCTAGCAACCTGGTTGCGATGCCTTTGGGCTCTTCCATTTGAACTGCATATTCATGTACGATTGGAACTAGCACCACCCCCAACTCCTGCATATCAGCTATGTAGCCTCTATGCTTTCTAAATACCAATCCCTTTTCCCTATTGAATGCCTTAACCCTTAAAGATGGAGATCTATCGTTTAATATATTTCTAATATGCTGCTCATAATATACCCTATTTCCATTTACCGATAAAATTACATCCCCTGGCTCCAGCCCCATCTTCCTCCCTATGCCATGGGGCAATGTATCCAATACCCTCAACCCCATATCCGAAGGCTTAAATATGAACTCCCCCCGCTCCTCCATCTGCTTTCCTATTATTACAATGGCTTCATGGGCTAAAGGTGCAAATATGGCCACCATATACCTAAACATATGCTGAGTAATAGATATCTGGGCCAGGGCTATTACCAGTGTGCTAAATATAAATAATATGCCTGAAGTCCATTTAGATTTCTTCTCTGGATAATTTGCCAGGGCAATATCTCCATATCCAAGGATTGCCATTATGGTTGCAGGGTGTATCCTACCCTTGTTTATAAATATCACAAAGGGAATAGGCCAAAACCTATTCATGGAAAAACCTCCAACCAACCCCTCGTTACCGTCTACAAAGATTGGCAGGCGGCCCCTAGTCCCATCTAACAATATTAAGATGCTCTCTATCAGATGCAATACCCCAACTACTGTCATTATCTCCGGTACATTTATACGAGGGTATCCAAACTTAAGGCTTATAAGTGACATTATACCTCCGCCATAGGCAAAGCACATATACCTGGGATTGATTAGGGATAGCAGTATGGCAAATATGAGTAGTATATAAAAATCCCTTAAATCTATTATGGTGCCAAGGTACACAAATATGACGCTTCCCAATATGCCTCCTAACAGGCCCATGACCATGGAAGTGAATATATTGTATATTAAAGATCTTCTATAACTTCCCAAGACCAAATTCTCCCACTTTCCAATCTTCTTATATTGGTAAGCTATTATTCCAACTACTACCCAATAAAAGGGAGATTTAAATATCTGTATTATATTGTATATAAAGAAATATACAATTTGAAATATGGTATGCATTCTCAACCTCTCCACTTCCAATGTTAGATCATTCTATTATCTTCTTCATCTCCTCTATTGCGGCCTGAAGTTGCAAATCCTCCTTCAAGTTCTCTGTCCCCAGGGTTTCAACATCCTCTGGCAGATCCACCGCTACATCCGGCTCTATGCCCAACTCGTGGATGCTAGTACCGCTGGGAGTAAAGTATTCGGATACGGTAAGCTTAAATCCAGATCCATCGGATAGCTGCTTTATCCTTTGGACTACTCCCTTTCCAAAGGTTTTCTTCCCTACAAGTATTCCCCTACCCCTGTCCTTTATGGCTCCCGCCAATATCTCAGAGGCACTAGCGCTTCCTTCATTTACCAATACTACCAATGGAATATCTATCTTGTTCTTACCGGACCTTTCATACAATCGCTCGCCATCCTTAGTCTCCGTATATACTATTACCCCCTCATCTAAGAATTCATCGGCAATTTTTACGCATACATCCAATAGGCCTCCTGGGTTACTTCTTAGATCCAATATAAGTCCCTTCACATCCTTCTTCATCAAGGAATCCAAATCCTTCTTAAAATCCTCATAGGTTAAATCGTCAAAGGATGTAATCTTTATATACCCTATTTCCTCGTCTATAATATCCGATTTTACCGTTACAAGCCTAATCTCCTCTCGAACTATATCTAAATCTATATACTTACTCTTTCCATCCTTGTCCTCCCTCAATATGGTAATACTTACCGAGGTATTAGGCTCTCCCTTCATAAGCTGTACCGCCTTATCCATGTTATCTGCCGTAAATTCTTTTCCATCCACCTTGACTATCTTATCTCCTGTCCTAATCCCAGCCCTTTCCCCAGGTGTATCCTCTATGGGAGATACTACGGTTATTAGGTTATCATCCCCAGGAGTGACTATTACCCCAATTCCTCCGTAAATGCCCTTGGTGTGCTCAGTAAAGTCCTTAAATTCCTCTTCAGTCATATATACCGAGTAGGGATCCTCCAACGCCTGAAATAAGCCCTTAAGCTGTCCTTCTTCTAATTTCTCATCATCTACATCCCTCAAATAGCTTTCCTTTATATACCTTTGAAGGCTATCAGCTTTGGCATATTTCTTATATGTGGATATGAGCTGATTATACTCCTTGGCCGGCAATACAACCTTATCCCTATATCTTATAGTTATTAAATTGGTTGCCCCAAAGGTAATTATATTGGTTACCAATAGCAATACTATCATTGCAGTTATCAGTTTTCTTTTAGACAATGCCTTCACCTCGATATCTTAAATTATGTATACTATTGTATTAGTCTTGCCCAACTATTATACCATAATGCCAGATGAACTTCTTATACTTTCCTCTATAAGTGGGCTTGTCCATGTAAAAAGCACCCCATCTCCCTTTAAAGGAGGTGTAGGTGCTTATCTTCAACTTCATGGATATATTAGTTGTTTCTTAGCCACGGGATCGGATCTATAGGTTGTCCATTTTTTCTAACCTCAAAATGGCAATGGGGTCCAGTTGAAATCCCCGTACTTCCTACCTTTGCAATTGCCATACCTTTACTAACCCTAGTACCTGTTCCCACTAACAATGCAGAATTATGAGCATATAGAGTTGATATTCCTCCCCCATGGTCTATTACAACTGTGTTTCCATATCCACTCATCGATTGGGAGCTTATAACAACCCCATCGGCTACGGCTATTACGCTGGTTCCTGTTGGTGCCGGAATATCTATCCCTGCATGGGGTATGGTAGTCCCATGTACTGGATGCTTTCTCCAGCCGAAGGGAGAGGATATCCTGGTATACCCTGGCACAGGCCATGTCATAGAGCTATTATAGGAGCCACCGCCTCCCGATCCCCCACCTGAATTGCCACCTGATGATCCGCCACTTGAGCCACCGGAGGAATTATTGGATCCAGAATAGGGTACATTGGCCCTTTGCTTTCTGACTATTTCCGCCGCTATATCCTTGGATTCCTTCTCAAGGATTGCATATTCCTTTTCCGCTTTCTTCAGGTCCTTATTTAAATCGGCCATAAAGCTCTCCTTAGCCCTGGTGGCCCTGGCTAAATCCTCCTTCCTATCATCCAATTTAGATCTAGCCACTTCCTTAGAGGCCCTTTTAGATTTTAATTCTGAACTCTTCTTATCTATTATATCCCTCTGTTCCCTCATATGCTCCAATAATTCTACATCATGATTTGCTATGGATTGGAGCATCTCCTTTCTAGCTAGAAAATCGCCTATGCTTTCCGAAGTGAGGAGAACTTCCAAGTATCCTATATTCCCATTCTTGTACATAACTCTCAAACGGGAATTAAAAACATCCTGCTTCTCTGCTATCTTATCCTCTGCTTCCTTCAATTCCTTCATGGTCTTTTCTATATCCTTATTTAATACCTCTATCTCCTCTTCAACCTTCTCCAGCTCAGCCATGGCCTTATTCATCTCTCTATCCAGTTCCTCTATCTGAGCTGAAACATCCTTGGTCTTGCCCTCAAGCTCCCTAATCTTCTGCTGTTGCCGTTCCATCTCCTGTTTGGTATGGCTTTGCTTTTTCTTAAGCTCCCCCACCCCTGCACTTACAGGAGATATGGCATAGTTGAATAAAAATATCAAAATCAGCACGCAGTATGTAATCCTTCTACGTTTGTACATAAAGATGTTCCTCCTATACATTTAAAAATCTCTTTAATGAAAGCAAACTCCCTAAAGCACCTATCCCCATCCCCATAGCCGAGAATATAATGGATATATCCTTGACTAAGGATGTGGGCGGTACTAAATATACTGTAAATAGTACATATAGCTTGTCATTTACCGCTTCAAAAAGATACTGGTATCCAAAGTTGACTATTAAAATAGACAACAGGGCTCCCACCAGTCCAAACAATACCCCCTCTATTATGAATGGTCCCCTAATATATCCATTGGTTGCTCCCACATACTTCATTATGCTTATCTCGTCTCTTCTAGCAAATACGGTGATCTTTATAGTGTTGGAGATTATGAATATAGATATGATCATTAGTATGGCTATTACGACCATGCCTCCAAATCTGATGTATTTTGCAAATAGCACTAGCCTATCTATTATATCCTTATAATAGACTATATCCTCTACTCCTTCAAGTCCTTCTACCCTCTCCACCACCAGATCGGAATATTCAATATCCTCCACCCTAACTATGAAGGAATTGGGCAATGGATTCTCCTCCAGCCCTTCCAATAGATAGGCATCTTCCTTCCACTCCTCTTTCATTATCTCCAAAGCTTGATCCTTGGTTTGATACACTATGGATGATACCTCTTGGCTTTCCTTTATGGTATCTTCAATCCTATATAGCTGTTCTGTAGATATATCATCCTCCAAAAAGACTTGAATCTCGTCGAATTTACTCTTAGCCTCTACTACTAGGTTATTTATACTCAATATCATAATTAGGACTAACCCAAGTATTATCAACACAGCCGTTATGGAGGTTACAGAGGCTAGTCCCATCCCCCTGTTCCTCCACATACCTTGGAAGCCCTGATTAAATATATTCTTCAGTATTCGCAACTTCATGTTCATATACACCCCGCTGTTCATCTCTTACTATCCTTCCTGCTTCGATGGCCACCACCCGCTTCTTCATCACATTCACTATCTCCTTAGCATGAGTTGCCATAAGGACCGTGGTCCCTTTTTTGTTAATATCCAATAGCACATCCATTATATCCCAAGATGTATCCGGATCCAAATTCCCCGTAGGCTCGTCTGCAATCAACACAGGTGGATTGTTGACTATAGCCCTGGATATTGCCACTCTTTGGTGTTCCCCTCCGGAAAGCTGATCTGGATAGCAATAGGCCTTGCTGCCTAGCCCCACCATATTCAAAGCAGCAGGAACCTTTCTACTTATTTCCCTTCGGGATGCTCCTATTATCTCCAAAGCAAAGGATACATTTTCATATACGGTCTTGTTGGGAAGCAATCTAAAATCTTGAAATACAGTACCTACACTCCTTCTGATGTGAGGTATCTTTCTATTTCCAACCTCAGTAATATCTTCATTGTTCAAATATATCCTACCCTCGGTAGGCTCTATCTCCTTAAGTATTAGTTTTATCAATGTGGATTTTCCCGCACCACTGGGCCCTACTATAAATACAAATTCCCCTTTTTTGATGGTCAAACTTACACTGGATAACGCCTTAACCCCATTTTTATAAACCTTAGTTATGTCTACAAACCTTATCAAATATTTTCACCTCTTATAGCGAATAGGAATCCTAATATTCTATATAAAACTACAATATATTATGTAAGATTCTATTTCTATTTAATAAATATTTCCTTTTTGGACAAAATCTATAATATTCCATCATGCTTAGCCAGCCATCTTTAAAATATATTATAATATACATTGGGCAATAAATAAATAGCAAAGGGTGGTAATAGTGGATAAAAGAGTATTGAGAAATAACATATTAGGAAAAAGGTCACAAATTGCAGATGAGGACATACTTGCCTATAGCAATGTGATCTCCAGTAAACTCTATGATATGAAACAGTATAAGAGGGCAACCTTCATATTTACCTTTATAAGCTTTAAGGATGAAGTTCATACCCATGATATAATTAAGGATTCCATTGCAGCAGGAAAAAAGTTGGAGTTCCT
>DUNJ01000038.1 GCA_012839395.1 Tepidimicrobium sp. | reverse complement strand
TATATTGTATTTTCTGTATTAATATACATCAAATAACCTCTATTTGTCAAGTTTTATATTATACAGGAAATTAAATCGTCTCTATCGATCCCAGAGAAATAGTATCCAATATCTATGGGTTCCAATACCTCTTTTATTTCCTCCTCCTTATATTTTATACCTCTAAGTTTTTCTTCTAAATCGGATAATTCTCCACTCCCAAAAAAGTCCCCATAGAATTTTATATTTTCTATTATACCATCCTTTACTTCAATTTGGGTCTCCACCTTGCCCGAGGGAAATCTATTGGATTTTTCTATATTGAAATTGGGGGAACTTCCAAAATTCCATTCCCATGTAGCATATCTTTCCTCCATTAACCTATTTATATTGGCATAATCCTGTTCCGTCAGCTTATATTCTTCAATTCCTTTGTTCTCCTTAAACATATGGTCCAATAGTAGCTGTTTGAAGTCCTCTACATCGATATCATCTGTAAGATGATCCTTTATGTTGGTAACCCTACTTCTTACCGATTTTATCCCTTTAGATACTATTTTATCCTTAGAAACCCTCAAAGCCTGTTCCAATACACTTAGGTCCGTATCAAAGAGTATAGCCCCGTGATGAAGGACCTTTCCCTTTTTCATGTACTGGGCATTGCCACAAAATTTTTTACCATCAATAGTAATATCATTTCTGCCGGTAAACTCCGCCCTTACTCCCAACTTCGCCAATACCTCTATTACTGGTTGGGAAAAAGCCTCAAAGTTAAATGAAGAGGTGTCCCTGCTTTTGGATATTATGGTGTAGTTTAAATTACCATAATCATGGTAAACAGCTCCACCACCGGATAACCTTCTAACAACATTTATATTGTTTTTCTTTATGTAATCCAAGTTTATCTCCTGTATGGTGTTTTGATGCTTCCCTACGATTATGGATGGTTCATTAATCCATAGTAGAAATATTTGATCAAATTGATCCAAGCTATCAAATACATACTGTTCCAAAGCCAGATTAAATTGAGGCCTATTATCCTCATTTCTAATGTATATCATGTAATCCCCCCATTTTTATTATACATATATATTAAACTATTTTGAAATATTTGTAAAATATTGTCCTAAAACTTATCCGATCACCTTATCCTGTAAAGCTCTCAAACTATATATGGCGGTTTCCGTATCCATCTCCAACATATCGTAAGTTAATAATTCACCTTTTTTTACATCCCTGGTGACTTTAGTATTTTCGTCTATTAAGCCTATAGGAACCAAATTTTTTTCCTTAGCCACCTTATACTCTTCTATACTGCCAAGGACAGTGTAGCCACCTATCCTATCCAATCTTTCTCCGGCTTTTAAATCCTTTTTAGCTATTGCAATGGTTTCTGCTACAGCCCCCTTAACTGGGGCTATACTAGATTTATTATAGAAGCAAGCATCAAATATGGTAATAGGAGTTTCTAAACTGGTAAGGTGGTAGGGCCTGTAAAGACAATAATTGGGGCCCTGTCCCATATTTAGATATTCCAATTGTTTGTGGATCTCCTCTAATTTAGTGGTAAATATTAAAAATACCCCTGGTGCAATCCCCCTTACATAATCCACTATTCCATATCTATTTAGAATTCCTCCTTCTTCTTTTAGGCTAAAATACCTTGTTAAGCCATCTATATCGCTTTCTATACCATGTCCCCCCCTGATATCTGGAACGAATCCCGTTGCATTAGCCATACAAGTCATCTCTATCATGGTGTTTGTACCGTCGATAAATCCTGTCAACATACGAGGTTTAAGCCCACTCGCCAATGCCTTTTCACGTACCGTATCCGGATTGGCTTCCAAATCTATAGGATTATTTTTCCCCTTCCCAACAGCTAATACCTCGAAGCCTATACCGGTTGCAAAATCATATAATTCCATAACAGCTCCTGGCTCATCTCCCGCTGAACCGGTATATACCACGCCAGCTTCCTTTGCTTTTCTATACAATATAGGGCCTACTACCGAATCAGCCTCCACATTTAACATTATTATATGTTTCCTATTATCTATAGCCTGCAGGGATAATTTTGCACCTGCTTCCGGCACACCCGTGGCATCCACTACCGCATCTACTATATTTGCCTTTGCTGCTAGC
>DUNJ01000037.1 GCA_012839395.1 Tepidimicrobium sp. | reverse complement strand
TATTATGAAAAGGAATTTCAATTAGAGATTCCAAGAAATCAATCGAATCATAGATCTTATACATATGTTGAAATTGAAATTTTTCAATATATAAGATCATTACAAGATAAGGGATTTAGCAATAAGCAAATCAAATTAATTATTAAGTCTCCAGAGTTATTAATAGGCGCTAATGATGAAGCGGCGCTAACGAGTATTGATCTAAGAAGGAAAGAAAACATCGATTCATTGGAACTGGCAAAAGAAATTAGTACTAATCTGGAAGAAAGATTTTTCAATAATTTATTGAGAATCTTAGATAACAATAGTGAATATAGCATTCAAATAATTGAGGAGTTGAGGGATGAAATAACTGAATTGAGAAAAGAACTAAGTAGCAAGGAAAGAGATGTGCTAATATGCGAAAACGCTAAATTGAAGATGAAAATCAAGGAGAAATCTTATGAAACTGCTGAATTACGAGAAAAGGTTAAAAAGATGAAGAATGAAAAAGGAATTTTACAAAGGATATTCAATATCAATAAATAGGAATATCGGTATTGAAGAATCCCATTGAAAATAATAGTCGAAAGCCTATCAAATAGGCTTTCGATTTACGCTACCTTTATAAGTAGAAGGTTCTTTTTTTGTCTATTTTTGTTATAATGTTATAATAGAATTATCAAGGTTAGGAGGACGATTGATGGGACAGAAAAAATACACCATAGTTACCCATGGTTGCCAGATGAATGAGCACGATTCAGAGAAAATATCCTGGCTATTGGAAAATATGGGTTATGAATGGACTGATAATAAAGAAGAAAGTGATTTTATTATATATAATACATGTTTAGTTAGGGAGAATGCGGAGCTAAAGGTATATGGTCAAATAGGCGCTTTAAAAAGTATCAAAAAAGAGAATCCAGATTTGATTATTGGAATCTGTGGTTGTATGATGCAGATGGAAGAGATTAGGAATATAATATTGACCAAGTATCCGCATGTAGACATTATATTTGGAACTAATAATATTCATAAACTTCCACAGCTAATGGATAGATATAAACAAACCAAGGATACCGTGGTAGATATTGTGGAAGATAATCGAGAAATTGTAGAAGCCGTAGATGCTAACCGTAAATATGACTTTAAAGCTTTTATCAATATAATATATGGATGCAATAATTTTTGCACATATTGTATTGTTCCATATACTAGGGGTAGGGAAAAAAGTAGGAAGCCGGAAAATATTCTGGAGGAAGTAAAAAGTTTAGCAGCAGAAGGATATAGGGAAATTACTTTACTAGGACAAAATGTAAATTCCTATGGAAAAACATTGAGTCTCAATTATTCATTTGCGGATCTATTAACGGAAATAAACAAAGTTGATGGAATTGAAAGAATAAGATTTATGACTTCACATCCAAAGGACTTATCCGATGAACTGATTTATGCCATGGCTAATTTAGATAAGGTATGTGAACATATACATCTACCCGTTCAATCAGGGAGCAATAGAATTCTAAAAGCTATGAATAGAAGATATACTGCGGAGGATTATATAAAGTTGATAGAGAAAATCAAAAATGCTATACCAGATATCGCCATAACCACCGATATTATAGTAGGATTCCCGGGCGAAACTGAGGATGATTTTAACGATACGCTAGAATTGGTTAAGGCGGTTAGATATGATTCGGCATTTACCTTCCTGTATTCGGTAAGGGAAGGGACGATTGCAGCCAATATGGATAATCAAGTCGATGACAGTATAAAGCATGATAGATTTCAAAGATTGTTAGACACTCTGTATCCAATTTTCTATGAACAGAATTTAAAATATAAAAACAAAGTGGTAGAAGTGTTGGTAGAAGAGGTTAGCAAAAATAATGATAAAATGTTAACAGGTAGAACAAGGACGGGAAAACTCGTTCATTTTGAAGGTTATAAAGATTTAATAGGGAAATTGATCAATACAAGGATTACGGAAATTAAGACCTTTACCTTAGGCGGTCATATGGTTTAAAACGGGGGTTGTAGTTTTGAAAAATTTAACACCAATGATGAGGCAGTATATGACAATAAAAGAGAAGCATAAGGATGCTATATTATTCTTTAGATTAGGAGACTTTTATGAGATGTTTTTTGAAGATGCAGTTATTGCATCTAAAGAATTAGAAATAGCATTAACGAAAAGGGATTGCGGTGATAAGCAAGCGCCTATGTGTGGAATTCCCCATCACGTATCTGAAGCATATGTAGCTAAACTAGTTAAGAGGGGATATAAGGTTGCCATCTGCGAACAGTTGGAAGATCCTTCTCAGGCCAAAGGGATAGTAAAGAGAGATGTTGTAAGAACAATAACTCCGGGAACTATTACAGATACAGATGTATTGGATGCCAAGTCAAACAATTATCTTGCGTCTATATACTTTGATGATACAGCTGTAGGATTATCCTATGTAGATAGTTCAACTGGTGAAATGTACACTACTGAGCATTTGGGAGATAAGGAATCCTCATATAATTTTATATTGGATGAAATGGGTAAAGTTATTCCTTCAGAAATAATCTGTAACGATAAATTGATGGAACAGAAGAAAGTTATAAGAATAATTCAAGGGAGAATAGACCCTTATATAAATGTATATGATGAACGTAAGATAGCGGAAGTTGATCGGAAAAATATAGTTATTGAACACTTTCAAGATTCAAGGTTGGATAGCATAAAGGATAAAGCCTATTCGATCCTAGCCGCAGGATTATTGATTGACTATCTATATGATACACAAAAAGACTCCCTAGAACATATAAATGAACTTCAGTATTATGAATCAAATGAGTATATGATATTGGACATCAATACTCGCGCTAATCTTGAGATACATGAAACAATTATCGACAGACAGAAGAAAGGAGCACTAATTTGGATCCTGGATAAAACTTCAACAGCTATGGGAGGAAGACTGTTAAAGAATTGGATAGAACAACCCCTGATAAATATAGACGATATTAAGCGGCGTCAAGACATAATTCAAACATTTGTAGATGATATAATATTAATGAATGAAGTAAAGGGTTGTTTAAAACAGATATATGATCTAGAAAGATTGGTTGGGAAAATATCATATGGCAATTGCAATGCCAGAGATCTGTATTCCCTGAAAATATCGATTTCTGCAATTCCCGATCTTAAAAAAATACTAGATTCATCCAACATAGAGATATTGATTGAACTTGCAAATCGATTAGACCCACTATATGATATTTTCGATCTAATCGATAGTGCAATAGTTGATGATCCTCCTATATCTGTTAGAGAAGGCGGATTGATAAAACCTGGTTATGACAAGGATCTAGACGAGCTTAAACAAATAAGCATTAAAGGAAAGGAATGGCTAGCTGAGCTAGAAGCCAGGGAAAGAAAGGAAACTGGAATTAAAAATCTAAAAATCGGATTCAATAGGCAGTTTGGATACTTTTTCGAAGTTACAAAATCCAATTTAAATTTAGTTCCGGATCATTTTATAAGAAGGCAAACTTTGACCAATTCAGAAAGATATTATACGGAAAAATTAAAGGAGATAGAGAACAAGGTATTAGGAGCAGAGGATGAAATCATTAAAATTGAATATGATCTTTTTCAGGATATAAGAAGAAAAATAAAGGCTGAAACCTATAGGATTCAAGAGGTTAGTAAAGAAATAGCGAAAATCGATGTGCTAAATTCCTTTAGTCAAGTAGCTTATGAAAACAACTATACAAAGCCTAAGTTAAATTCTGAAGGAATTATAGAAATTATAGAGGGCAGGCATCCTGTGGTTGAACAATCTATAGAAAACAATATGTTTGTTCCCAACGATACTTTTATAGGTGGAGAAGACAATCTGTTGCAAATAATAACTGGCCCTAATATGGCTGGCAAATCAACTTATATGAGACAGGTTGCTATAATATGCCTACTTGCGCAAGTAGGATCCTTTGTGCCGGCCAAGGAGGCAAATGTATGTATAGTGGATAGGATCTTTACCAGAATAGGTGCTGCCGATAATCTATTTCAAGGAGAAAGTACCTTCATGGTAGAAATGAACGAAGTATCCAATATAATCAATCATGCAACCAATAATAGTTTGATTATATTGGATGAAGTAGGAAGGGGCACTAGCACATATGACGGGCTTAGCATTGCTTGGGCCATTATTGAATATATTGCTGAAAATATACAGGCAAAAACTATGTTTGCAACTCATTATCACGAGTTGACAGAATTAGAAGATAAAATGCATAATATAAAGAATTTAACAATTTTGGTGGAGGAAAAAGATAATGAAATTATCTTTTTAAGAAAGATCGTTGAGGGAAGTACAAATAATAGTTATGGAATTGAAGTGGCAAAGCTAGCTGGGATTAATGGGCAAATTATAGATAGGGCTAATGAAATTTTATATCGGATTAATCAAAAACAACATCTTGCAATGGCCATAAAGGAGCCAGCGAAATTAGAAAGGCAATTGGATATCCTCGACTACAGAAAGGATTATTTTATTGATAAAATTATGAATTTAGATGTAACAAACTTGACTCCAATCGATGCTATAAATATATTGTACGATCTTACTGAAGAGGCTAAAGAGCTTAGGAAAAATGAGGAGAAGGTGTAGTATGAGTAAAATAAAGATATTGGATGAGTTGACTATACAAAAGATTGCTGCTGGAGAAGTAATTGAAAGACCAGCATCTATAGTTAAGGAGTTGGTGGAAAATTCTCTAGATGCGGCTTCTTCTAGTATTACGATAGAGATCAGAGACGGTGGGAAGTCCTATATTCGCGTTACAGATGATGGCGATGGAATCGCTAGGGAGGATCTAAAAATTGCTTTTAAACGTCATTCTACGAGCAAGTTAGCAAATGCAGATGACCTATATCAGATAATGTCATTTGGATTTAGAGGTGAAGCATTAGCTAGCATAGCTACTATATCCAAGGTTGAGGTTCTCACTAAAACTGCAGGGAACCCTGTGGGCACCCATGCCTATTTAGAAGGGGGTGACATAGTTAAGATGGGATCTGTAGGTTGCCCTAAAGGAACCACGATGATAGTTACCGATATGTTTTATAACGTTCCCGTTAGGGAAAACTTTTTAATGAGCGATAGCGCTGAGGCAAATCATGTTAGTGATATAGTGTATAGGCTAGCCTTAGGGAATCCAGGTATCTCTTTTAAATATATAAGAGATAATAGGATTGTTTTCAAAACCTCCAAAAACAAGAGCTTGGTTTCCAATATTTATAGCTTATTAGGGAAGGATTTTTATGAGAATCTTATTAAACTAAGATATACAGGTTCAAACTTCAAGGTACATGGGTATATATCTAATAACAAATTCTATAGATCCAATAGGTCCCATCAATACTTATATGTAAATAATAGATATATAAAAAATCAAAATATAGCTTCATTAATTAACGATAGATATAAGTCTATAATACCCATCAATAGATTTCCCGTATTTATATTATTTATCAATATAGAACCTGAACTTATTGACGTTAATATTCATCCAACTAAAGAAGAAATAAAGTTCATGAATCAACAACAGATCAATAGAGAATTAGAACATATATTAGAAGAAACTATTAAGAAGCATTTATCAATTCCGAAACCCAGCTTTACTCATAGGCATGATAAGGTGGTGGATGAGTTACCATTACTATACGATAGCAATTCTTTAAATATCCCCGATATGTCCACAAACTCTAAAGGAATATCCAATAAAAGCTCATATTTTGCGGAAAATGAGATCATAGATTATGCTAAGGAAGAGGTAAAAGAGGACTATAAGCTTAAAGATGTTTTAAAAGATGTTAAAATTATAGGAAGCATTTTTTCTACTTATGTATTAGCAGAAGATTTAGAATCCAATAAACTCTTCATTATTGATCAACACGCTGCCCATGAAAGAATTATGTATGAGAGGTTTAAAGAAGAATATTTAAAAGAGGATATAGCAATCCAAAACATCTTAAAACCTGAAATTATTGAATTAAATAATGCAGAAACCCAAACAGTAATAGAGAATATGGATTTTTTCAGAAAGATTGGTTTTGTTGTAGAGAGATTTGGAACTAATAGCATCATAATAAGGGGAGTGCCTATATTGTTCGGTACCCCTCAAATTAAAAATCTATTCCTAGATATACTCGATACAATTGGCTCTGATATAGAAAGTGGGTATGAAGTAAAACTAGATAAGATAATAAAGATCGCATGTGTTAATGCAATTAAAGGCGGCGATAGGATGAACGAAGTAGAGATTAAATGTCTAATTGATCAATTGTGTGATATGGAAAATCCATATACATGCCCTCATGGTAGACCAGTCATTATTGAGATATCAAAAAAAGATATAGATAAGGAATTTAAAAGAATTACTTAAAGGATGATAGTATTGGAAAATAAAAAAAATCTATTAACATTGGTCGGCCCAACTGCTGTTGGTAAGACCAGTATATCTATTGAACTTGCAAAATGCTTAAATGGCGAGATCATCTCTGCAGATTCTATGCAAATATACAAATATATGGATATTGGCACAGCTAAGGTAACTTTGGATGAGATGAAAGGGGTTCCCCATTATTTAATAGATATAGTTTATCCTGATGAAGAATTTACCGTTGCACAATATAAAGATGAGGCTAGCAAATATATTGATGATATTAATAACAGAGGCAATATTCCAATTCTAGTAGGGGGTACGGGATTATATTTAAATTCCTTGGTATATGAATTGAGGTTTACTAATGTAAAACCTAACGAAGAATTGAGAAAAAAATATGACAGTATGGCTGATCTATATGGAAATAGCTATCTGCATAAAAAATTGCAAAATATTGATCCTATATCCGCTAAAAAAATCAACCCAAATGATAGGCATAGAATGATTAGAGCTCTAGAAATTTTTCATGTAACAGGGAAACCTATGTCATATTTTAATAAAAATTTTAGGAGAGAAACAGATAAATATAATTTAGCTATGTTTGCTTTGACGATGGATAGGGCTAAGCTATATTCCCGCATAGATAAAAGGGTAGACCAAATGATCGAAAACGGATTAATAGATGAAGTGAAAAAGTTATTGGATATGGGATATACTAGGGAACTAGTATCGATGAAAGCTATAGGATATAAAGAGATAATTCCATACCTTGAAGGAAAAATACAGTTAAATAAGGCCATTGAACTCCTCAAAAGAAATACCAGGAGATATGCAAAAAGGCAGCTGACTTGGTTTAGAAGGGATCATAGAATAAGATGGGTCAATGTTGATTGCTTTGATTCAAGTGATAGCATCGTTGAATATATTATTAAGTGTGCGGATAAACTATTAGTTCATCATTAAAGGAGGGAAGGAGATGAGGGCAACAGTTAATTTACAAGATACATTTTTAAATAGGGCTCGTAAAGACAATGTAGGAATTACGGTATATCTAATAAATGGATATCAAATAAAAGGGCTAGTTAAAGGATTTGACAATTACACTATTATGATAGAGGGGGATAATAAGCAGCAGCTAATCTATAAACATGCTATATCTACTATCGTACCTAATAATTCAATAAATTCAATAAATAAAAACTGTGACGCAGAATAGATTGGTATACATTAAAAATGTTATGTAAACTTTGCTACATAAATAAATCAGGCTAATCCAATATCGGAATAGCTTGATTTATTTATAATATAAAATTACATTCTTC
>DUNJ01000212.1 GCA_012839395.1 Tepidimicrobium sp. | reverse complement strand
TTGGATCGTGAGTTCGCTTATCAGTCTGAGCTCTCTCCTTCTCGTCCATCTTTGCACCTCCAACTAATTGCCCAAGGACTTAACAACAATTCGAGGGAAGCAAACACCCATATATTTATGCTTCCCTCAAATGCTTCCCTCACCTCTTTTGCCCTTCTAGCTGGGCTTTTACACACAACAAACATGGTGAGGGAAGCAAGGGAAGCAAAGTCCGGATTATGAGTATAACATATATATAAGCATGTCTAACGAGATAACTACTATGCTATTTTTTTGTAGGACTGATAATCCCAGAATGCTTCCCTTGCTTCCCTTGCTTCCCTTAAAGGATATAATCATACAACAAACCCCCAGCTAGAAGGGGGTTTGTCTGAAAGTGGAGCTATGATTTTAATGCTTCCCTTTGCTTCCCTTTGCTTCCCCATGCCTCCCTAAAATGGTGAATCATCTTCTTCTTCCAAAGTTGCTGCTGCTTCGTGAGCATAGGGGGATACTCTGTCAGTGAGTATACCAATCCCTTGCCACATGGTATCTCCCTTTGTCTTTCGGCTTTCAAGGCCCATTTCGCCTAATTTCCTACCAAACCAGCTGTTTGACATGGTCTTTTCTCCGTTGGCTTCACACCATTCTTCATATCTCTTATAGAGGTCTGGAGATAGAGCTTCAGCTCTAGGATTCACGTAGCAGCATTCCTCAACGAATCGTTCTACTTGGCTCTTCATCTCTTCCTTATATTCTTCCGTGGCGGCTTTGACTTCTTCAGGCAAACCTAAGCCATGTTCTTGCCACTGGAGACAGCCCTCAACTGCCCAGGCCAGAATACCGGATAGTTCTTTCTTCAGCTTATCAACCAGCTGCGGGTCTTTCTCCTCTTCCGATATCTTCATACTGAAAGGAATCAGCCTAATTCTGCGCCATATGGCATGGTCTCGGCCTCTTATAATGGGTTTATGGTTAGTCGCTAGCCATATCTTATGGGTAGGTTCAAACTCGAAGAAGTCTTGTCGCATGAATCGGGCCCTTATCCTGTCTCCACCGGTTAAGCTTTTTACTAGGGTTTCATCTAGCCGTCTACTCTCACCGGTTTCAATGGAAACGGCCATTCTGGTTCCCATTAGGTCAGCTACTCCTGTAGGGTGGGCCTCAAACCTGGAAGCCATTAAGAGATTCTGGGCTGTAGTCTTACCGTAAGGGCCAAGCAGGGCTAGAATTGTTTCTAGAAATACGCTTTTACCATTATCCCCGCTACCGTGGCAGAAGAATAGAACCTGTTCGCTAACATCTGCGGTTAGGGAATATCCCACAGCTCTTTGCAGGAAAGAGATCAGGTTTTGGTTGTTATCCATTGCCCAGGCCACGAAAGCTTCCCATCTAGGGGCCTTTGCATCTGGGTCATACTCTATGGGTGTCAGCTTCGTTAGAAGGTCTTTTCGCTTATGAGTTAGCAGGGCCCCGGTTGTAAGGTCTAAGGTGCCGTTCGCTACGTTAAGAAGATAGGCGCCATTGTCTAGCTCTTCTGGTAGGGCAGGGATTCCTTCTTCAGATGAAGCTAGGTTAATCATGGCATGTAACTTCCGTTCCGATTCTGAGCTTCTAGCATGTTTTTCTATTGCTTCCCGCTCTTCTTCGTCCCAGGTATCTCTTGCTTCCTCATAAATCTTTGCTACAGTGTCTTTTGCAATTCGCTGGATAGCAGCAGTATTATCTACTGCCCATTGCTTCCCGTTCCAAACGATCCACTTTCCCCATGGATGAATATAACG
>DUNJ01000036.1 GCA_012839395.1 Tepidimicrobium sp. | reverse complement strand
GATTTACTTAAATCTGCTATATCCCAAACAGTTTTTGCTACAACTCAAGATGAAACCAGGCCAATTTTAATGGGAGTATTATTGGAAATAGTGGATAATACAGCATCATTTGTGGCATTGGATGGCTATAGGCTGGCCCATAGAACCATACCGGTAAATTCGGAAGAAAATATTAAGGCGGTAATACCTGGTAAGACATTAAACGAGCTAAATAAGATTATTGCAGACAGCGATAAGGAATTAAGCATAACTGTATCTCCAGGTCATGTCATATTCGATATAGGAGAAACCTTAGTCTTTTCAAGATTGTTAGAAGGACAATTTTTAAATTATGAAGATATAATAAGAAGGGATCACAAAACAGATGTATTAGTAAATAGAAAGGATTTTCAAGATAGCCTAGAAAGGGCATCCCTGTTAGCTAAGGAAGAAAAAGCTAATTTGGTCAAGTTAGAATTAATTAGAGATAAGGTGGTTATAAAATCCAATTCAGAAATAGGGGATGTAGAGGAGGAAATTGCATCGAAACATAAAGGGGAAGATACGAAAATCGCCTTTAATTCCAAATATATCATAGATGGTATAAAGGCAATAGATTCAGAAGAAGTAAGGCTTTATTTTATGGGTAGCCTCAATCCATGTATAATAAAACCGGTAGATGATGACAATTATACATACCTGCTATTACCTGTACGGTTAGCACAAGAAAACAATTAAGAAAGAGGAATATAGATGAAAGAGATAAGGATAATCACTGATACTATAAAGCTAGATCAGTTATTGAAATTTTCAGGTATAGTTCAAACCGGTGGACAGGGCAAGATGCTAATAAAAGATGGTTTAGTTAAGGTAAATGGTTTAATTACCAAATCTAGGGGGAGGAGTATTAAAAAGGGTGATATAATAGAAATAAAGAACATAGATAAATTTATTGTGATATAATAACATAGGTACTTGCTTAAACCTCAACCCCTTGGGTTGAGGATTTATGAGTTATCTATCATATTTAAATTTCAGTTTAGCAAGTTTCCATACTTTGAGAGGTGCTAATTTGACTATAAGGAATATTAGATTGATCAATTTTAGAAATTATAATAATTTGGATATAGAATTAAACGATCAATTAAACTTGGTTATTGGAAAAAATGCTCAGGGCAAAACCAATCTATTAGAGTCCATATATATATCCGCTACCGGGAGATCTTTTAGAACCAATAGGGATAGAGAATTGATAAAGCTGGATAAACGAGAGGCTTATATAGCTGCTAAAGCATATATAAATGGAATTCAAAGGTTAATAGAAATAAAGATGGAGCAGAATAAGCAGAAGAGGATCAAGGTTAATGGAATTGAATTAAAAAACATCAGGGAATTGGATACTGGACTCAGTGTAGTAATATTTTCCCCTGATGATATAGGTCTTGTCAAGGACGGACCAAGTAAGAGAAGAGGTTACTTAGATATGAGTATATCTCATCTAAGGCCTATATATAGATACAATTTAAATAGATACAATAAGGTATTATTGCAGAGAAACAACCTATTAAAATCCAATGACAAAAATTCAAATGCATTAAAGCTACTAGATATATTTGATATGCAGCTTGGAAAGATTGGAACGGAAATAATCATATCTAGGATAAGCTTTCTAAATAAGTTATCCAAAATATCAGGTAGGATCCACAAAAATTTAACTTCTAAAAAGGAGAAATTAGCATTAACATATATTTCAAATGTGGACTTTACAGGAAAGTGTAAAAAAGATATAGAGGAGAGCTTTTTAAACAACCTAAAACTCAATAGAAAAAAGGATTTGGTATTGGGAAACACCTCAACTGGTCCCCATAGGGATGATATAAAAATAGATATAAATGGAATGGATGTGAGAATGTACGCTTCACAAGGTCAACAGAGAACTATAGTCTTATCTATAAAGCTATCTGAGGTAGAAATTATTAGGTTGGATAAAGGCAGTTATCCAATCCTCCTACTGGATGATGTATTTTCGGAATTGGATGAGGAGAGAAGGAAATATTTAAGCTTATCGCTTCAAGGTATACAAACTGTAATAACTTCGACAGATATAGCTAATTTAGAGGAATTGGAAGGAATGCATAAATCTATATTTTGTATAGATGATGGAAAGTTATCATGATAAGGGGTAGATTAAATGTCCATACATATAGGTGAAAATATAACCATATTTAAAGAGGATATAATCGCTATAATAGATAGAAAAACGGTTGAAACTTCGATAAATATGAAACGGTTTATAGATAATATGATAAAAGATGGCAATCTACGCAATAATAATATTGAGAATGCAAGAACCTATATATTAACATATGCCAATAAAACAGATAATAAGAAATATAACCTGTATTTATCCAATATATCATCCATTACCTTATTTAAAAGGGCGAAAAAAGAAAACCAAATTGGAGGTTAGCAATTAATGAGTAATAACAATAAAAGAAAATATACAGCAGATGAAATTCAAGTATTAACAGGTTTGGAACCCGTAAGGAAAAGACCAGGTATGTATGTGGGAAGCACAGGGTCAAGAGGGCTTCACCACCTAGTATATGAAGTGATTGATAATAGTGTGGATGAAGCTTTAGCGGGGGTTTGTGATACTATTGAAACAATTATAAATAAAGATAATTCCATTAAGGTGAAAGATAACGGAAGTGGTATTCCAGTAGAAATTCACCCTCAAACAGGGAGATCTACAGTGGAAACAGTTCTCACCATTCTTCATGCCGGAGGTAAGTTTAACAATTCTGCATATAAGGTATCTGGAGGATTGCATGGTGTTGGAGTATCTGTAGTAAATGCCCTGTCTGAATGGCTAGTTGCAACGGTTAAAAGAGATGGAAAGGTATACACCCAAAAGTTTGAAAAAGGGGTCCCCGTATCTAAATTAGAGGTTATAGGGGATAGCGATACTACCGGAACTACAATAGAGTTTAAGCCTGATAATCAAATATTTGATGAGATTGAATACAGTTTTGAAACGCTAGAATATAGGATTAGAGAGATGGCTTTTTTGAATAAAGGAATAAAATTCATACTAGAGGATAGGAGAGTTGACAACAGAAAAGAATACTACTATGAGGGTGGGATAAAGTCTTTTGTAGAATATATTAATAGGAATAAAAAACCTATTCAAAATGATGTGGCATATTTTGAAGCAGAAAGAGATAGTACCATAGTGGAATTGGCGATGCAGTACACAGATTCCTATTCGGAAAATGTGTATACTTTTGCTAACAATATAAACACCCAAGAAGGGGGTACTCATTTAAGCGGTTTGAGAACTGCTATAACTAGAGCTATAAATGATTATGGTAGAAAGTTCAATTATTTAAAAGAGAGGGATGAAAACTTACAGGGAGATGATGCTAGAGAAGGTCTATCTGCAGTATTATCTGTTAAACTGTTAGAACCTCAGTTTGAAGGACAGACTAAGACTAAGCTAGGAAATAGCGAAACGAGGGGTATTGTAGAATCCTTGGTCTATGATTTTCTAACCAATTACCTTGAAGAAAACCCCAAATCCGGAAAGGTTATACTTGAGAAAGCCATAAGTGCATCGAGGGCTAGGGAGGCTGCAAGAAAGGCCAGGGAAATATCTCGAAAGAGGAGTATATTAGACAATACTCCTTTGCCGGGAAAATTGGCAGATTGTCAGGAGAACGATATAGAGGTAACTGAAATATTTATAGTAGAAGGGGATTCAGCAGGGGGAAGCGCAAAACAGGGTAGGGATAGAAGAAATCAGGCTATATTACCATTACGAGGTAAGATATTGAATGTGGAAAAAGCTAGATTGGATAGAATATTGGGTTATGAAGAAATAAGGGCTATGATTACAGCTTTTGGAGCTGGTATTGGAGATGAATTTGAAATTGAAAAGTTGAGATATGGGAAGATAATAATAATGACGGATGCCGATGTAGATGGAGCTCATATTAGAACCTTATTATTAACATTCTTTTACAGATACATGAGAGAATTATTGGATAACGGTCATATATATATAGCCCAACCGCCGCTATATAAGATAACAAAGGGAAGAACTGAAAGATATGCATATAGCGATAATGAACTAGAGGAGATACTGGAGGATATGGGAAAGGGTAGTTATAGCATACAAAGATATAAGGGTCTCGGAGAGATGAATCCGGAACAACTTTGGGAGACCACCATGGATCCCGATAATAGAATCTTGCTTCAAGTAACCGTTGAGGATGGAATAGCAGCGGATGAAATATTTACAACTTTGATGGGCGATAGGGTTAAGCCAAGAAGGGAATTTATACAAAGAAATGCAAAAGAAGTTAGGAATTTAGATATATAAGGAGGGCAAATAATGGATAAAAAGGATCATAATATACTTGAAATAAATATTGAAGAAGAGATGAAAAAGTCATACTTGGATTATGCTATGTCCGTAATAGTAAGTAGAGCCCTTCCAGATGTTAGAGATGGATTAAAACCCGTTCATAGACGTATATTATATGCCATGAATGAGTTAGGAATGACTCCTGAAAAGCAGTATAGGAAATCTGCAAGGGTTGTAGGAGATGTATTGGGTAAATATCATCCTCATGGTGATTCGTCCGTATACAATGCAATGGTAAGGTTGGCACAGGATTTCAGTACTAGATACCCCCTTGTAGACGGTCATGGTAATTTTGGATCAATTGATGGGGATAGCCCTGCTGCTATGCGTTATACAGAAGTTAAGATGACCAAACTAACCTTGGAAATGTTAAGAGACATAAACAAAGATACCATAGATTATAGGCCAAATTTCGATGAGACATTGGACGAACCTGTAGTATTACCCAGTAGGTTTCCTAATTTATTGGTAAATGGTTCATCGGGGATTGCAGTTGGAATGGCCACCAATATTCCACCCCATAATTTAAGGGAGATAATAGATGGTATTGTAATGTTGATAGAAGACCCGGGGGCGGATATTGAAGATTTAATGAAGGTTATCAAGGGACCAGATTTTCCAACAGGAGCTATGATTATGGGGAAGGATGGTATTAAAACTGCCTTTAAAACAGGGAGAGGACGTATAACGCTTAGGGCTGTTGCAGAAATAGAGGCAATGGCTAGGGGAAGGAATAGGATAGTAGTAACTGAGATACCTTATCAAGTTAATAAATCGAGAATAATAGAGCAAATAGCAGAATTGGTTAGAGATAAAGAAATTGAGGGTATTTCCGATATAAGGGATGAATCGGATAGGGAAGGTTTACGCATAGTAATAGAGTTGAGAAGAGATGCAAATCCCAATGTAGTATTGAACAATCTATATAAACAAACTCAATTACAAACCACCTTTGGAATTATAATGTTAGCCTTGGTGAATGATGAACCTAGAATATTAAATTTAAAGCAGATGCTAGATTATTATCTGGAACATCAAAAAGATATAATTACTAGGAGAACCCAGTTTGATCTAAACAAAGCTAAAAAAAGGGCCCATATAGTAGAAGGTTTGATAATAGCTTTGGACAACATAGACGAAGTAATCGATATTATACGGAACTCTAAAGAAGAATCTATAGCTAGAGATAGATTAATGAATAAATTTGAACTATCTGAAGAGCAAGCTCAGGCTATATTGAATATGAGGCTTAGAAGGCTGACCGGATTGGAGCGGGAAAAACTAGAAGAAGAATATAAGGAATTAATTGAACAGATAAATAGATTCAATGAAATATTGTCTAATGAAAGGTTGGTATATGAGATAATTAGGGATGAATTGTTAGAGATAAAAGAGAGGTTTGGTGATAGTAGAAGAACTAGGATAATGCCATCGGCAGATGAGATAGATATAGAGGATATGATAGAAGAAGAAGATGTAATAATTACATTAACTCACCATGGTTATATAAAGAGGATGCCCCAGGATACCTACAAGACCCAAAGAAGAGGTGGGAAAGGTATAACTGGGCTTACCACCAGGAAAGAGGATTTTGTAAAGGATTTATTTATAACATCAACCCATGACATAATATTATTCTTTACCAATAAGGGGAGGGCCTATTCGTTAAAGGCATATGAGATACCGGAGGGCAGGAGACAGGCAAGGGGTACTGCAATAATAAATCTATTGAATTTAACCGGAGATGAAACGATAACAACGGTTATTCCAATAGAACAATATGATCCAAATAGCAATCTAATCTTCTTAACTCAGAATGGCATTATAAAGAAAACCAAATTGGATAGCTTCAAACATATAAGGAAAAATGGAATAATTGCCATGAATCTAAAAGATGATGATCAACTAATAGAGGTAAGAAAAACTAATGGTGAAAGAGAAGTGATTATTGTAACAGCAATGGGCATGGCAATTAGGTTTAGTGAAGAAAATGTAAGGGCGATGGGGCGAAATGCTATGGGCGTAATAGCTCTTAAGTTAAGAGGGGATGACAAAGTAGTAGCTATGGATCTTGTGGAAGACAATAAGGATCTGCTAGTGGTATCAGAATATGGCTTTGGTAAAAGAACCCCATTAAAGGAATATAGACTGCAAAATAGAGGCGGAATAGGGTTAAAGACATATAATCCAAAAGAAAAGACAGGTAAATTGATCTCTGCTAAGGTGATAGATAATAAAGATGATATAATTATGATCTCCATGTCTGGAATTGTGATTAGATTATTGGGAGAGGATATATCTACTATGGGTAGAAATACTCAGGGAGTTACTTTGATGAGAATAGATAGTGGGGAAGACAAGGTTATGGCAGTAGCTAAATATATAGAGGAAGAATAGTGAAGATGAGATATCTCAAAGCTTTGAGATATCTTTTTTAGTTGATAAGGTAAATCCTAGTAAATCACTTTACATTAAATATATTTTATTATAGAATTGAATAAAATATACATAAGGATTAGGGGGTTATGGTATGTCTTTAGATATAAACATTGAATTTGATGAGAATAAAAATATTTGGAATATTTGGCCTAAGGGAGATATCGATATATATACATCTCCAGATCTAAAAAAGGAATTGATAGGGATATTAAAAGAGAGGAAAACTAGTCTATCTATGGATTTTAAAGATTTAGATTATATAGATAGTACTGGCCTAGGAGCGTTGATAAGTATTTTAAAGATTATAAAAGAGGATGATAACAATATATATATAAAGAATATTAAGCCTAATATTAGAAAATTATTCGATATAACCGATTTAGATAAAATTTTTATTATTGAGGAGTGATGGAGATGAAGGGTGATATAATAGAACTTACCATTCCAAGCAAACCCGATTATATATCGATAGCAAGGCTGACATCTTCAGTAGTGGGAAATAATATAGGGTTAAATATAGATGATATAGAAGATATTAAGGTTTCCATAGCAGAGGCCTGTATAAATGCTTTAAACAAGGATGATAAGATATTCATAAACTTTGACATAGAAAAGGACAGGCTAATCATGAAAGTAAAAAATGTATTTCCTTGTAAAGATACTGAATTAGACATGGGTAAGGAGATAGAATTAGGGTTATTGATAATAGAGTCTTTAATGGACGAGGTTAAATTTCATGAAGAGGGAATTGAGATGATTAAATATGTAGAGGATGGTAATCAATGAAAGCGCAAAGACGTTATAACGACGCTGATTTAAAAGATATAACGGAAATCCATACTAAGACTTTATTTAAAGAGTTAAAGAGGACAAGAGATCAAAAGATTAGGGAAGAGTTAATAGAAAGACATATGTATATAGCCGAAATACTTGCTAAAAAATATACCAACAAGGGAATAGATTATGATGATATATATCAGGTTGCATGTATGGGGCTTATATATGCTGTAGATAGGTTTGATGTAGATAAGGGCTATGAATTTTCCAGCTTTGCAACCCCTACTATTATAGGAGAAATAAAAAAGCACTTTAGGGATAAAGGTTGGACTATTCGGGTTCCTCGGAGGATACAGGAATTATCAAAAAAAATAAACAATGCAAAGGTGATTTTAAGCCAAGAACTTAAAAGAAGCCCTACGGTTGAAGATATAGCCAATTACTTAAACTCAACCGAAGAAGAAATCTTAGAGGCAATGGAAGGAAGTAAGGTATATACGCCCCAATCCTTGGACTTAACATATGATTCCAATAATGACGATAAAGATTTAAATTTAGCAGATCTTATTGGAGAAGAGGATGCTTATTTTGATAAAATAGAAAATAGCGATTTTCTGATAAGAGCGATGAGAAAGTTCAATGATATGGAAAAGAAAATTTTACAAGATAGGTATTTTGATAGGAGAACTCAAGTGTCGATAGCTGAAGAATTAGGTATATCACAGATGACTGTATCCAGGGTAGAGAAAAGGATAATAGAAAAATTGCAAAAAGAGATGGCTAAAACATTAATTTAAGAAAAAACTTGACAAAAGAATAAAAATGATATAGTATAATAATTCGTCAGCAGAAAAGAAAAAAACATAAAAAAACAAAAAAATAAAAAACAACTGTTGACAGATCAAAAAAACTATGATATATTATATAAGTCAGCTCATTTTCAGCGGCTGATAAAAAGAACCTAGACAATTAAACAGTGTGAAATACTTTGAGTT
>DUNJ01000035.1 GCA_012839395.1 Tepidimicrobium sp. | reverse complement strand
TGCTCACCTTTCCCGCTGGATTATATTTAATTATCATATACCAAAGGGTAAATGCAGCTGCAGATATAAAAGCGGCATAGAGCAGTAGCATAAAGCTAGGCAGGGTGAAATTTAATCCTCCACCTTTAAGGCCTAGCTTCCCTATAACCAATAGGATCAAAGACCCTGAAAACATCTGGCCTCCCGATAATAAAAAGGGACTGATATTTTCAACTCTACCAGATACCCCTTTGGCATATAGGGTAGCTGTAGCGCTCAATATACCAGCAAGAATTAAAAAGCCTTCTCCGATAAGTTTAAACCCCAAGTCCAAATCCTGACCCAAGTTCACCGCTATAACCCCGGAAAATCCCAATATTAAGCTGATAGCCTTCTGCCTATTCAACCTATCCTCCCTGTAAAGAAAATGGGCTCCTATTACGGTAAAGAAGGTTGTCCCAGATTGAAGTATGGCGCTCTTTATTCCCGATGTATTAGCAACGCCTATATAGAAGAAAAAGTATTGCAGGGAGGTTTGCAATAATCCTAAAACTATTATAGGTCTTATATAAGACCTTTTAACGGATAGTCCTTCTCCGTGCAATATCCTGTGGATTAAATAGACCATAAGGGAAGCCAGCAAAAACCTTAAGCCGGCAAAGTATATCTTCCCAAATATATCCTCCACCGCTATTCCAAACATATCATACCCTATCTTCACCACCGGAAAAGCGCTGCCCCATAGTGCCATACATACCAAAGAAATTATAAATACATTGTGTTTTTTAGTAAGAAATCTTTCCATGTCTACTCCTTTGTGTTCTATATTTTTTCAAATCCCTCGTGTAAATATTTCCTTTTATAAACATCTTCAAAAAAGATGCCTATTTGATTATAATATATAAGGGTATATTATACAAATACCAACAATTTTCTTTTTCAACTATTTACTATTTTCCAATGCACTATCATATACATTGGTATATAATATATATTAATCGATATCTATTTTTTAACTTTGGAGGATGTTATGAATAACTTAGATTACAGACAAATTCAAACCATACAGGATAATACCACTAAAAAGTTGTTAAATTATATAAACGAATTTTTAGAAGAAGATAATAGCTTAGATTCAATCGAGTTCTACTATCCCAACTTTGACGAACAAAAGACTAAGGTAGCATTTAATATATGGATAAGCACCGATTATAAGACCCGTTACAACAAGACCTTTATCGAGCATATGTTGGAGGAGAAGTCAAATCAGCTTTCCAGCTTAGAGAAGGAGATATTGTTAGAGAGGAATAGATCCCACATATCTCTATTTGAAATAACCGATGTAGAGGGCGAACATATAAAGCTTACGGATCTATTGACTAAGAATTATCACACCATATGGGATCCCAATACGGCTAAGATACTAAAGGTTTCAGATTTGATATTTTGCAGAGTTGGAAGGGTCCTCAACCATGAGAGCTTCATAGGAAATATTAGCTTCCTTCCTCCATCTAGCAAGTATGCTTTCCTAAGGGAGATATTTCTAGATTATAACTATGTAAGGTTGAGGCACCAGGAGTTGAGCATACATGGATATCTAAAGCAATATAGTGTAGATGTATATAGGATATATACGGAATGCATATATGATGCATTGGATATAGAAGAAGATACGACATCTATATTCTACGATGAGATTGAGGAGTTTGAAAGCTTTTTGCAGATAAAGACTTCTAGGTCCGAGATCAAGCGCCATATTACCAACCTAATAAATCTATATGAATTCTATTTCCTAGATCAAGATATGACCCTATACGATTTGGATCAGATAAAACTGGATGAGCTGATAATGGATTCCATAGATCGCGGTTTTGTCTCATCCCAAGAGGAGCTAAGCTCCTATATATCCACTTTGAAGATATATTTAAAATTCCTAAAATCTCAGGATCCAATATATAATGAAGTATACGACAAGATTATGGATATAAATAGAAATCGATTTCTATATACCCAATACTTTGAGCCGTTAAAACCTATATTCGATCTAAATTTTAATCTATCGGGGAGGATAGCCAATATACTAAATGAAAAAGCCTTAAGGTTTGTGATGGATTATGAAAGATTCATACTATATGTAATGAATGGTCCCCTCGAATGTACGGATGTAAGAAAGTATATAAAAAGAAGGGATCTATTAAAATTAAACGAGATAATGGAAAACCAGGAGCCTATTACTAAAAAAGCCCCAAATCAAGACGATTTTACCATGATCCACCTATTCTACCAATTCTCATTGGATAACAAGCTTATGCGATCAGCCTATGGTGGGTTATACATTACCAAAAAAGCCTCTCAATTCTTAAGACTTAAAGATAGCGAAAAATATAGCCTTCTATTACAATATATATGGAGCAATCAATTCCTATCCAGTATATGCAAAACTGCGGATATGGAGTATATAGAAGCTGTAAGGGAAAAGATATTGAAATTGTTGGATGGCTTAAAGCCCAATACATTCTATAAGATAAACACCCTCCTTCCAGCCTATGTGGATTCTCCTAGGATACTATCCCAGCACAATAGGTACCTGGAATTGATAGGATTGATAGAATTAAAATATGAACCTAAACTAAGTATAAAGATTACATCTTTAGGTAAGGCAGTGTTTAAAACCCTGTTGGGTGGGGATGATAGGGAGGGAGAAAATCCCGGAGTTATAGATTTAGATAAGTACAATAGAAATAGGTAGGTTTCAATTAAAGGTATAATCCATAGGGGTGGATTTAAATATGAAAAACATTAGACTTAAACATATAATAGCAAAAGTAAAGGATATGCCAATACTGCCTAGCAGATTGAACAGGATTATAGCTATTACAGAAGATCCAGATTCTACCGTTGGGGATTTGGAGAAGGAGATACTATTGGATCAAAGCCTAACCTCAAAGATATTGAGGTTGGCCAACTCCGCCCATTATGGCTATCCTCGTAAGATAAATACCATATCCCAGGCCACCATATTATTAGGATTCCAAACCATCAAGAGCATGGCGCTAGCCTCCGCTGTAAATAAGATGATGTCCCGGGAATTGAGGGGATATGCATTAGGGGAAAGTGATCTGTGGACCCAATCTCAAACCTGTGCCATAATATCCAGGTATATAGCCAAGGATGTAGGCTTTGATAATCCAGAGGAAGCCTACATAGGGGGGCTTTTGAGGGATATTGGAAAGACCATATTGAACTATTATGTGGAAAAGGAATATAATGCCATAAGCAATAGGGTCAAATTTGGAAAAATGTCGTTTTTAAAGGCGGAGGAGGAGATACTTGGGTTCAACCATGCCCAAATTGGAGAGAAGATAGCGGAGAAGTGGAACTTCCCGGAGGAACTGGTTGAGGCAATTGGACTCCATCACACCCCGGAAAAGTCCACCAAAAATCCTACGTTGGTATCAATAGTCCATATAGCCGACTCCATCACCATGATGATGGGGATAAGCATAGGTGCGGATGGGTTAACCTATAGGTTTTCTCCCTTTGCACTACAGCAATTGGACTATGAACCTAAAGATATAGAACATTTGATATCCCAATCCCATGATTTGATAATAGATAAGGATAGCTTCAATCTATGATGGGTATGCGATTGAGGGAAACTCCCTCTATCTATACCCCTCAGGCACCACATTCTAAGTATGCGTTAAGAAGCCTAACTCCTGTATCCTTTTCCTCATCTGTTAGCTCCTTGGAACTTATTATAAGCTCCAAGTCATCGGATAGATTATCATCCTCCAATGTACCATATGCCCTAGCATCATACATGGCATAGGCCACTATATTTACCTTGTTTGGGACCTTGGCTAAAGCTCTTATAAATTCAAGCTTATCTAATCTATAGGTATTGGCGATGGTTTCGGTAAATTTAAAATACTCCTCCCGAT
>DUNJ01000001.1 GCA_012839395.1 Tepidimicrobium sp. | reverse complement strand
ATATTTGCTTCATCTACATTATCTGCAACCTTCAAGGATGGAGTTTTAAGGATTACACTGCCTAAATTGGCTAAGGGCGATGAAAGGAGAGGAAGGATTCAAATCCGTTAATTGGGTGCAAATTTAAATTGCACCCAAAATTTATGCTTATGTCCATATAGTTTGGGGGAATATGGGTATTAATCAAATGAAGGTGTTTCTTAAATAGATAAGATGGGGGTTATTATATGGGTAGGAGGGATTTTATACTTGCCTTGTTAGTCATAATAATTTGGGGAGCTAATTTTACCGTAGTGAAATTAGGATTGGAAGGAATCCCATCTATGTTGTTGATATCGCTGAGATACACAATAACCGCAATCCCTGCTGTATTCTTTATCAAACGGCCAAAGCTGGAATGGAAATACATAATATTGTACGGGCTTACCGTAGGGGTTGGACAATTTGCCTGCCTATTTTATGCAATTGAGATAGGGATGCCTCCTGGCCTCTCATCCATAGTTGTACAAGTCCAGGCTTTCATATCTCCGTTTTTGGCTTGGCTGATCTTAAAGGAGAGATTGTATACAAAGCAGCTTATAGGATTTTTAGCAGCCTCTGTAGGGCTGGCTATCATAGGGCTAACATCCATATCTGGAATTACAAGGATGCCCCTAGGGGGATTTATACTTACCATAGGGGCAGCTATCTTTTGGGCTGCCTCCAATATAGTGGTTAGGTTTGCTGCGGAGAGGAGTTTTGAAAAGGGGCAACCGTTGGATATGCTAGGCTTAATAGTGTGGGGTGCTTTGGTACCGCCAATCCCACTTTTGTTATTTGCTCTCATATTGTATGACCCCAATACTTTGGTAAATGCAATGATAAACTTAGGTGGTATATCCATATTTGCTATACTATATCTGGCCCTAGGCTGTACCCTGTTTGGATATGTCATATGGAGCCAGTTAATTGCCAAATATTCCGTTGGGAAAATAGCCCCCCTATCCTTGCTTATCCCCATAACCGGCTTATTGACAGCAAGGCTTGTCCTATCCGAACAACTTACAACCATGCAATGGCTAGGGGTTGTGATCGTTCTGGCAGGACTGATTATAGCTGACCTGGATTTTGAACCAATTGTGGATTTCTTTAAAGCTAAAAAACAAATTTGACAGATTCACTGTATTATTATACACTATATATTACAAATGAATATTACCTCACTTTCACAGGTGGGGTAGAGGAGCGGTATTTAATAGTCCCTAGTGGAGCTTGAGGGTGCGTTGAACCTAGGGAGAAGGAAATATCGCCGAAGCATATAATATCCTCAATATTATATGCTGGGTCTGCAGTGAATAACTGCTGAACTGTCTTAATAAACTGTCCCGGTTTATTAAGGGGTGCTATCTCGCACTGGGAATGAGAGGAAACTGGGTAACGATGGAACCTGAGTTTATCTCAGGTTCTTTTTTATAAACAATTTATAATAATTAGATTAGAATTTATGGGAGGAGAATAGTTATGAAGGGAAGAACGTCGCTATTATTAATAATGTTGCTATCAATAATCATGGTGTTGGTAGGATGTGGGACAGATGGCTCCAACGAAGAAGGGGAAGCACTAGATACAGATGAATCTGAAACATTTGTGGTAGGTTTGGAGTGTGCATATGCGCCATTTAACTGGACACAGAATGACGACTCCAATGGCGGAGTAAGAATAGAGGGTGATTCAGAATACGCCGGTGGTTATGATGTGGAGATAGCCAAGAGAATTGCAGAAGGGCTAGGAAAGGAATTGGTAATAGTAAAGATCGAATGGGACGGCCTTGTACCTGCGCTAACTTCTGGCAAAATAGATGCAATAATAGCTGGAATGTCCCCAACAGCCGAGCGTAAGGAGACCATAGATTTTTCGGATATATACTATAAATCGGATCTAGTGATGGTAGTTAAAAAAGGCGGAGAATATGAAAATGCTACATCTATTCAAGATTTTAGTGGAGCGAAAATAACAGCTCAATTGAACACCTTCCATTATACTGTAATAGATCAAATTGAAGGTGTAGACAAACAAACGGCAATGGATAATTTTTCTGCAATGAGGGTAGCTCTTGAATCAGGCGTAATCGATGGTTATATTTCGGAGCGTCCAGAAGGGGTAAGCGCTGAATCTGCTAATGAGAATTTTAAGATGGTAGAGTTTACAGATGGATTTGAAACATCGGATGAGGATACTGCTATAGCGGTAGGTTTAAGGAAAGGCAGTGAATTGACCGAGAGAATCAATAAAATATTGGCAGGTATATCGGAGGAAGAGCGTATGGAGATTATGGATAATGCAATAAAAAATCAACCCGCAGCTGAATAGCGTTTTTAAGAATATTCTAAAGGAGAATTAAGATGAGTTTTGAATGGATAATAAATATAGTTTCCAATAACTGGCCAATGTTTCTGCGAGGAGCAGGTATGACACTTTATATATCTATCATAGGGACCATTGCAGGATTTATCATAGGTTTACTTGTAGGAGTTATACGTACCATTCCAATTCCCGATAGGGGAGCTAAAAAAATTACCTTGAAGGTTACAAATATAATTCTTTCTGCGTATATAGAGATATTTCGTGGAACCCCTATGATAGTACAGGCTATGGTAATCTATTATGGATCTGCATTGGCTTTTGGTATGGATATGAATCGATTGACTGCTGCCCTATTTATAGTATCTATCAATACTGGAGCCTATATGTCGGAGATTGTTCGAGGTGGCATAGTTTCTATAGATAAGGGACAATTCGAGGCAGCCCATGCTATAGGGATGAATCATGTACAGACTATGAAAAATGTAATACTGCCCCAGGTAATTCGAAATATTTTACCGGCAACGGGAAATGAGTTTGTAATCAATATAAAGGACACATCAGTATTAAATGTAATCTCGGTAACGGAATTATATTTCCAGACCAAATCGATTTCAGGCAATAACTTTAGATATTTCGAATCGTTCTTTGTAGCATGCGTCCTCTATTTTATAATGACTTTTACCATAACGCGAATTTTACGTTATTTTGAAAGGCGCTTGGAAGGGGCGGAAAGCTATACCCTATATGCCAACCAGATGCAAGTGGAAACCCCTGAGGACATGGCACGGAAAAGGGAATATGGCGATCTAAAACAATATTAGGAGAGGAGGGCGACCATGGAAAAGGTAATAAAAATACAACATTTAAGAAAATCCTTTGGCACCAATGAAGTTTTGAAAGATATAAATTTTTCCGTAGATAAAGGTGAAGTGGTCTGTATAATTGGGTCATCGGGTTCTGGTAAGTCAACTCTCCTTCGCTGCATTAACCTCTTAGAAACGCCTAGTGGTGGGCAGATAATCTATAATGGAGAGAATATTTTAGATGATGATCATAACATAAACGAGTATAGGACCAAAATGGGAATGGTATTTCAGCAGTTCAATTTATTTAACAATCATAACGTTTTGAATAATTGTGTTGTAGGGCAGAGGACTGTATTGAAGCGCTCTCAGGAAGAAGCTGAAAAGATAGCTATGAAATATCTGAATGTGGTAGGTATGGATCAATACATTAATGCCAAACCGAGGCAATTATCTGGCGGACAGAAGCAAAGGGTGGCAATTGCCAGGGCATTGTCCATGGAGCCGGATGTAATGCTATTTGATGAACCAACATCAGCACTGGATCCTGAAATGGTTGGAGAGGTTCTTCAGGTTATGAAAAGTTTAGCTGAAACAGGTCTTACTATGCTAGTAGTAACCCATGAGATGGAATTTGCTAGGGAAGTAGCCGATCGAGTAGTATTTATGGATGGTGGGATAATTGCAGAGGAAGGGCCCCCTGAGCAGATATTTAATGATCCTAAAGAAGATCGAACAAAGGAATTTTTAAGACGGGTATTGAACAAAGTATAGGTGACTCGTAAAGGGTCATCTTATTTTTTTATCGTTGCATATTAGGTACTAAATTTATATGATTGGTATATTGGAATTTAAAGAACATTGGAAAGCACAGTATTAAGGAGAGATAGAATATCTGATAGAACTCCATATAGAACAAGGTGGCATATTGGATACTAAGAACCTATCCGTTGGAGTGGTAGAAGCTATTGCAGGTATGAGGACATATAAGATCGTATTGGAAGGAGTATCCAATCATGCTGGTTCCACTCCCATGTATTTGAGAAATGATCCCTTAGTTGGGGCTGCTCATATTATTGCATATTTGGAAAAGGTAGTTAAAACAAAAGGGTTATCGACCTCGGTGGCAACCGTAGGAAAAATAAGTTGTGAACCCAACGTTCCCAATATAATCCCAGGCAAGATTGAGTTTTATGTAGACATTAGGGATGTAGAGGAAATTGGAATAAAGTCGGTATCAGATGAATTGATAGGTAAGGTGGAGGAAGTAGCAGAAGAATACGGATTAAAATTCAGCATAAAATTGCTCGGTGAATCGCCTGCAGTTAAACTATCTAAGGATGTAATAGATGTAATAGAGCAGGTGGTAAAATCGAAGGATTATCCGTATACGTCTATTAATAGCGGCGCTGTTCATGATTCAGCGATGTTGGTAGACCATACGAAAGTTGGAATGATATTTGTTCCTAGCATAGATGGGAAGAGCCACTGCCCAGAAGAACACACCAATTTACAAGATATAAAACTAGGCTGTAATGTATTATTGGAATCAGCCATTAAATTAGCAAATAGATAATTTTGGGGAGCCAGAAATGGCTTCTTTTATATTATATATTAAAGTTTAT
>DUNJ01000034.1 GCA_012839395.1 Tepidimicrobium sp. | reverse complement strand
ATTTTTAGCATCATCTTTTCTAATAGCTATTATGGTACCTCTAATATTAAAGGCAATCGGGTTGCCAGTAGGGCTATATCTTTCGGCCTTTATAGATTTAGGTATTATACCAAATACCGTTATAAAGGCCGAAAGATATAGCCCTACTGGCAACCCGATTGCCTTTAATATTAGAGGTACCATAATAGCTATTAGAAAAGATGATGCTAAAAATATATTAGTAAGCCTAATATAGGTGATATACCGATGGTAAATGAAAATGTGTTAAATAATTCTCCAAACAAATCGATAATAGGATTAGCGGGTAACCCCAATACCGGAAAGAGTACATTATTCAACCATCTAACGGGTTTAAATCAACATACAGGTAATTGGCCAGGTAAAACCGTAGCTAGCGCTAAAGGTGAGTTTACCTATAATGGAGTAGACTATGTATTGGTAGATCTTCCTGGCACCTATTCACTATTCATAAACTCACCAGAAGAGGAAATTGCAAGAAATTTTATCTGCTTTGACAAACCAGATATAACTATAGTAGTAGTTGATGGCACTAAGCTGGAAAGAAATCTAAATCTTGTGTTTCAAATAATGGAAGCTACCAATAATATTATAGTATGTATAAATTTTATGGATGAGGTTAAGGAAAAAGGAATACAGATCGATATAGATAAATTGAGCCGCCTTCTGGGTATTCCAATATTACCTATAATAGCTAGGGATGGCAAGGGAATAGAGAAATTGCTCGAGACCATGGATGACATTAACCACAATCGCATAAACTTACAACCTAAAAGGGTTTCCTACAATGAGCATACAGAGGATTTATTGGTCCAACTTGAGGAAATACTATCTCAACATACCCCCAATGAATTGAATGCTCGATGGATTGCACTAAGGCTAATAGATGGAGACCCAACCATGAGCAAACAAATCAAGGAAAAGCTAAAAAATTACAATACTTATGATCAATCGATGGAAATCCAAAAAGCTCTGGATATAAATAAAGAGATATCAGAACATATAGTAACTACTATATATGAAGAGGCAGAATCCATAGGGAAAAAGGTGGTAAACACAACTAAGATTGAAAACAAAGGCTGGGATACCAAGCTGGATAATATCCTTACCAACAAAATTACGGCATATCCTATTATGCTATTGCTATTAGGTCTCCTATTTTGGATTACCATAATAGGTTCCAATTATCCATCAGATGCGTTAGCTAAGTTGTTTTTTATCATTGAGCCAATGCTTAGTGAAAGGTTCCTTATGATATCTCCACCTTCATGGCTGCATGATATTGTAATATTTGGAGTCTATAGAACAATATCATGGGTTATATCTGTAATGCTTCCTCCAATGGCAATATTTTTCCCGTTATTCTCCTTACTAGAGGATATAGGCTATCTGCCAAGAGTTGCTTTCAATTTGGATGACATCTTTAGGAAAGCTGGCACTCAAGGTAAGCAAGCCTTAACTATGAGTATGGGATTTGGTTGCAACGCAGCTGGTATTATCTCTACTAGGATAATCGATTCCCCTAGGGAAAAACTTATAGCTATAGTTACTAACAATTTCGTTCCCTGCAATGGTAGATTCCCAATTATAATAACTATCTCAACTATCTTTATGGGAAAGACTATAAGCTCCAAATATTCCTCTATAATAGCCGCTTTTTACGTGTTGACCATGGTAATTATAGGCATTATAGCTACCCTTGTAGTTTCTAAATTACTTTCTCGTACTTTTTTAAAGAATATTCCTTCGTCCTTTACATTAGAACTGCCCCCCTATAGAAGACCCCAGATAGGTAAAATTTTGGTTAGAAGTTTTTTTGATAAAACCTTATTGGTGCTGAGTAAAGCTGTTATCGTAGCCGCGCCAGCTGGAGTCATTACTTGGCTTTTTGCCAATATAAATTTTGCTGGAAGGAGCCTTCTAAATATATCTGCTGGATTCCTCAACCCTTTAGGGCAATTGCTTGGGCTAGATGGATTTATATTAATGGCATTTCTTTTAGGCCTCCCGGCTAATGAAATAGTATTGCCCATATTGATCATGAGCTATATGTCGAAAGGTGCAATGCTAGAGTTGAATAATCTAAATACACTGAAAAACCTCCTATTGGATAACGGATGGACCTCCATTACCGCACTTAACTTCATGTTGTTTTCCCTTCTACATTTTCCGTGTGCCACTACTTTATTGACTATAAAAAATGAAACTAATGGTCTCAAATGGCCAATCTTTACATTTTTATTAACTACCGGCACAGCTATTTTAACAACCTTTTCAATCAATATGATCTATAAGGCCTTGCTTTAAGTTTACGATATATAAGTTAATAAAAGGGCTGTTTTATAATCGATTAATCGATTATAAAATAGCCTCTTACTGTTAGATTTCATTTCTCAACATGTCTTGGTAGGTTTCTCGCTTTACGATCAACCTATCCTTTCCATCTTTCACCATTACAACAGCGGGCCTTGGAAATTTGTTATAATTGCTTGCCATGGAATAATTATACGCCCCAGTAGATAATATGGCCAATATATCACCAGATTTAACTTCTGGTACCTTTAAATCCCACACCAATATATCTCCAGACTCACAGCATTTACCCGCTATAGTTACAACCGAACTAGGATCTTCATCCATCTTATTGGCGATCACTCCATCATACTTTGCCTCATATAGACTAGGCCGCGGATTATCGTTCATCCCACCATCTACACTTACATAGGTTCTTACATCAGGTATTTCCTTTATAGAGCCTATGGTATATAGGGTTATTCCTGCCTCTCCCACTATCCATCTCCCAGGCTCTATGATTACCCTTGGAATATCCAATCCATTTTCTCTGCAACTTCTCCCTATCTCCTCCATAATTATATCGGTATAGAATGATATTGGTTTCCGTTCACCCGTATCGGCATACTGTATTCCAAATCCCCCCCCGGTATTCAATTCTCTAGTTTTAAAGCCAAACCTATCTTTAACTCCTTTCATCAATTTTGTTATAACTTTAATAGCTTCTACGTAGGTAGTATTATCCAATATTTGAGATCCTATATGAAAATGAAACCCTAGCAAGTTTATATTATCTAATTTTAAAGCCTTCTCTATTGCGCTATATATTACCCCATTTAAAATGGGGATTCCAAATTTAGAATCTACTTGTCCAGTCTGAATATATTTGTGGGTGTTGCTATTTACCCCAGGAGTTGTCCTATATAATATATTCACCCTTTTCCCATGCCTTTTAGCTACATTATTCAACAGTCCAAGTTCATATTCATTATCGACTATTATTCTACCTACCCCATATCCTACTGCCATATCCAATTCATCTAAACTTTTATTATTGCCATGAAATATAATCTTATCACTGGGAAAATCCACTTTCATAGCCGTATACAATTCTCCGCCTGATACCACATCTATTCCAATACCTTCTCTTTTTACTATTCTAGCCATCTCCTTAGGCAAAAAGGCCTTACCTGCATATACTACATCTACATTTATATATCTCCCCAAAAAATCTCTCTTTATCTCATCAATTCTGTCGATAATATAATTTTCAGAGACCACATATAAAGGCGTCCCATATTTTTTTGCCAAATATACTGTATCGGATCCATCAAAATAAAAATGCCCCATAGATATTCATCCTCTCCAACTCGATTATATGTGTATACCTGCAACCTCTTGCTTCTATT
>DUNJ01000033.1 GCA_012839395.1 Tepidimicrobium sp. | reverse complement strand
TCTTTGGGTGGTAATCATCTCGGTAAATTCCATGGATAAATCTACATTTGACATCTCTAAGGACCCAGAAGCAATGGGTCCATATCCACTGCTACCCGCCCTACCTAGTTGAGGCTCACCCGAATTCCTGGTATTTGAATAAAGATTATTTCCCAGCTTCTCCAATCCCATTACATTATCAAATTTAGCCAACATTACCTGTCCCAGCGCTTTTCTCTCTCCATTTGTAAATATTCCTTCTACCAATCCATCAGGCCCTATGGAATATCCATCCAGCTTTCCCGAGGTATTGCCATTCATAGCATAGGATTTAGCATCCATATCATTGGCATATTGGGTTAAATGCCTATAGGTATCCCTATTATCTGAATTGAATATGTTTATATCTTCAAGGTTTCCCGCTGGCATTGTAGTAGCATCTAGTGGATCCCCATGGCTATCATAATTAAATTCAATTCCGCTTAATCCCTCTAATGAAATACTAAATCCATTGCCATCAGCTATGTTAAACACTTCAACCTCTTCCCCGTCCCTAACTTTGGCAATCGTCTCTAATCTCCCATAGGAATCAAACCCTAATTTTAGTGTGGAAACCCCTTCGCCAAATATATCGGTAAATTCTTCAGCATAGTTCCCGGTAGATTGTTGTGTAATCCTGTCCACAGTTAATTCCCAAGTTCTATCCGATTCAGCCCTAGTGAATTTAAAGCTGACGGTATAAGAATTCCCCAGGCTATCATGTATAACGGTGTCAGTGGTGTGCGAACCCATAGCCTCTGAATCTAAATTCCCCCTAAATTGAATATTATCGGTTGCAGTTGGCGCTTTGGTTTCCGATTTGTTTATCCTTATAGCTCCTACTTCTGAACTTATATCTCCATCAGCATCCACCTGGTATCCTAAAACCTTATACCCTTCTGAAGTTACCAGGTTCCCATCCCTATCCAATGTAAAATTTCCAGCCCTTGTATAGTATCTATTTTCAAAATTGGTATCATCGGATACTACGAAGAAACCTTCCCCATCTATCATTAAGTCCGTGGCATTGCCAGTGGTTTGCAGGGCCCCTTTAGTATGAATTATGTTTGTAGAGCCTACCCCAACCCCTAAACCTATTTGTTGTGGGTTGGTACCCCCTTTACCTGCCTGGGGTGCACTGGCCCCCCTTACAGTTTCGCTAAATACCTCTTGAAATGTCATCTGACCTCTTTTAAATGCTACCGTATTAACGTTAGCGATATTATTGCCTATAACATCCATCTTATTTTGATGTACCCTTAAACCTGAAACTCCAGCATACATAGATCTCATCATGTTTATTACCTCCCATTATCAGGGCAGGTGTATATCATCATTCAGTCAGATATACATAACCCCCTAGTAAGGTCCGGTTATACAATAACTGCCCCATCTATATTTGTAAACACACTGTTTTTTAACTGTTCTTTATTAACCGTAGTTATCACAGTTCGATTACTGATGCTTGCAATAAAAGCCTTATCTCCCACAAGTATTAAGGCATCCTTTACCCCTTTTTCCTGAGCCTTACTAAAGCCTGCTTTTAATCTATCCTCCTCATCCCTATTTAAGCTTATATTGCGCATATTCATCCTATTCTTCGCATGCTTAGAAAACTTAATACCGGCCTCCTTGCCCCTTATTTTTTCTAATACATGGGCAAAGTCCCTGTTGGACATATTTTTAATATTATTGATTGGTTGGGATGAATGCTTTATTCGATTTTCCAATCCTCTAATATTCATATCCTTCATATTACCATCTCCACCTATTTGGATTATTAATTATTCCACTCCATCTAGCTCGGGATCCTCTGGCTCAATTTCTACACCTAGGTAAGATTCTACAGCCTTCCTAATATTGGTTATTTCTTTTAATATCTCCACATTAGCTTGAATTTGGTTTAGATTTAAATATTCTATGGATTCCAATACTTCTTTTCCTAAAGACTCCATGCTCCTGTTTAGGTTTTGCATCTGCTCCAAGGAATTAAATTGTGCCAACTGGGCTATAAATTCCTTGTCCTCTATTGGATTCAAAGGATCCTGGTTTGCCAGCTGAGTTGTCAATAACCTTAAAAACATATCCTTATCTAAATCCTTATTCGCTTTACTGACGATCTCCTTGTCAGGCTGATCATCAAAATAACCGATAATCTCATTGTTAGAAACCTTCATTGTATCGCCTCCTTATGCAAATAGGTTCAATCTTCCCTCAGCATAGATATCCTGCAAATCTAATGCTACCCCATCATTATATGGTTCTTCATATGGTTGAGCCTTTCCTATTTCGTGATCTTTAATATTTAGTTTCCTAGCTTTTTTATTAAAATAATACCCCTGTTGTCTACTCTCCTTTTGAAAATCTTCGTTATTTCCAACGAAAACTTCAAATGTCCTTATGTCTAGGCCATTTTCTTCGATTTCCTTTTCAAATTGATAGAGATTTGCCTCTATTAATTCCTTTGTTCTATAGCTATCTACCATTATTTTAGCCAACAGGGCCCCTTTTTCAGATTCTACCTTTAATATCAGCTCCCCCAAAATTTCGGGTTTTAACTTTATCCTTATCTCCTGCTTGTCGCCATCTATAAGCAACCTTGCTTTATCAATTATTTGTTCATAAATCTGCTTATCATCCATATCTAAGAGCTCTTCGTCTAGTACTGTAGAATTATCTTCTATCAATCTTCTGCCCATTCCATCCAGAGCATAGGCGTCTAGATTTACTCCCTCTGCTGGCTCTTCCTCTATATCAGCAGGTTTTTCAACTACAGCCCTGTCTATAACTATCTCCTCTAAATCCAGTAGTTTTTCATCGGTTGCAACTTCTCCATCCAACTGTTCCATAGACATTTCCTTATCCCCTATGGTTTGAAATTCTTCCGGTTGGGAACCTAGATCAGCCCCCCGGTTAAATTGGATGCTTGCCCCAATAGTTTTCAATCTTTCTTCAATCTTATCCAATTCATGGAATGTTTCTCTAGGTACCCCATCCTTCGAAATTATCTTGCCATCTTTCACCAGCTGGTCCAATCCTTCCCTTAAATGGGATATTAGGCTGTCAATATTGTCATATACCTCAACAATATCTTCAGCAAGTATATTTGGGTCCTTTTCCTCTAAAGACCGCCCCAAGCTTTTAAACAAAGTCATCATCTCCAACTTAAGCATGTCTAATTCATCTGCATCAATGTCTACAGGATCTGTTTCAAGCTCCACGAGGATGTCGCCAATTGCTTCAAGTATTAAGATAAGCCTATAACCTGCCTCTTCTGGGCACTCATCTTCTTCACAGCTGGGCATTTCTTTTACAAGCTCTAATTTTACCCGCCTTATTTCTTTATCTTTTCCATTAGCAAACCTTGTGGATTCGCTGTTTTTAAAATAGAGCTTGGCATCCTTTTTATATCTTCCAACTTCATCTTCAAGCATGTTTGAGAATTTAGTATTGCTATATTTATCAGTATGTCCCCTGCTGCAATCCTTGTTTAATAATATATTGTTATCGTGTTGTATAGCTTGCAAATCGATCATATTTTCACCCCCTTTGTAGTGTTTTGTTCTATGGTTCAACTAACATTTGAGTTAGTGATGAGGCCTTGTCGGTATCCATATAATTCATGATATTGGAAAGGGTCTTATTTTTCATCCTGGATAGAACATCCACTATTATAGATGAATCGGATATTTCAAATACCGGCTCTGAATCAATTTCCAGTGCTGTTACAGTATCTTCGTTATCCATCATATTTTCCACTATTTCAGCAGCTTTACTAGGGTTCATATTTCCATAAACTGTAACTAGGCTATCTAGCTTTTTATTATATTCGGTCATAAATTGCATAGCTTTACTAATGTGATTTGTTACTGAATCTTCAACCCTATTCAATTCTTCCTCCAGCCTTATGGAAGCATACAGGTCTTCAATAAAGCTGTCGTCTTCCAGCTGGGATAATATTTCGGCCGATTTTAACACCGATAAATTAGCGTAAATAACTCCTAACTCCTCGATTGTATATTGTTGGGTGCTTCCAATTTCATCTACCGCCGTTTCTACCGGCTTCATTTCATAAAGATCTGCTAAATCGGTTAGTCTAGAGTTTTCAGCCCTTTTTTCTAAGAGTAAATTTTCCACCTCTGTTCTCTTGGCTTCTTCCAAGGAATGCAGCATCTTATCTCCAACCGAATCGTCTATGTAATACAAAATATCAGCCAATCTGTTGCTATTCATACTCGCTACAATAGTGGGCAATATCTCCTTAAATGCCCTATCCCTTTCCATCCTCATCTCTATTTCATTGATGGTGATTAAAAGGTCCTGTCCTTCCAATCTGTTCGCTTCATGCGATGTAGCTCCTTCCTCTTTTCCTTTAATTGCAGTATATATGGAAGATAATGAGCTGCTATTGTTTTCTATTTCCCGCACAAGCATTATTATCTCCTCAGTCTTTGAAGGGGATATGGAATTCATGATCTTTATTATTTCACTATAAAG
>DUNJ01000032.1 GCA_012839395.1 Tepidimicrobium sp. | reverse complement strand
GAATAGCCGGTCCTATCCTTAACATCCTGTGGTTCAAAACCCGGATATAGCGATACTGATAGACGAGGATCTATTACGATATGACGAGATATGGGCGGCAGCCGGCCATCCTAAGGCGGTATTCAAGATGACACCCGAGGAATTGTTAGAATTGACCAATGGAAGGGTAACAGATATTAAGGGATAATCTTATCCCGGCATAAAATGGCTATGTCCTGGAATAAACTGGTTGCAATATTAACGATTAGATGTCACAATGTAGGCAATAACTAAGATAGGGAAAACAGATTGGATTGAAAAAATAATGGTTGAAGCTCCCACTTCAACCATTATTTTAAACATTTTTCACAGACCCCTTTGAGGAAGATCTGTACTTCGTTAACTTTAAAACCTTCATATTGTTTTGGCAATAAATCCATATCACCATAGGGAATATCATATATCCTATTGCATTTTTCGCATTTAAAATGAGAATGATCATGAATAATTATTTCGTATCGCTTTTCGTTTTCATCTAACATAAAGGACTTGACCAAATTAGCTTCTATAAAAGTATCCAAAGTATTATAAATCGTAGTCTTAGATAGGGTAGGTATTAGTTTAATCAAATTGTTATAGATATCATCCACGGTGGGATGACTTCTTTTATCATATAGATATTTATATATTTGGATTCTAGGATAAGAAGGTTTTATTCCATGATCCTTTAGATGATCTGCAATTGCTAAGGAATCCATTTTTAAAACTCCTTTATTATTTCTACATTTGAAATCAATTATATTAAATTAGAGAGTCCATTGTCAAGGAAGGAGATGAATAATAATTTTCAAGATTAACCCTTGACAGCTTAAAATGATATGATACCATATATGTAACAATTACATTACAGGTATCTTTATTTGAGAAGGAGGTATTACATGTCCAAGGAATTGAAAGTGAGTTGCTGAGGCGTCGAGCCTATCAAACCTTCGGTAGAAGGTGTGAAAGAGCAAGAGGAAATGGTGTTAAAGGAAGATCAAAATAATGGGGGTAAGGAGGAACAAAGCATGATAAAAGTAGGTAAGCCAGCACCAACGTTTACGGCACCAGCTTTTTACAATGGCGAATTTATCAATGTTAGTTTGGAGGATTACAAGGGTAAGTGGGTAGTCCTATGCTTCTATCCAGGAGACTTTACATTTGTCTGAGGTACGGAAGTATCAGCAGTTGCTGAAAAAAATTCCGAATTTGAAGAGCTAGATGTACAAGTTCTTTCAATAAGTGTAGACTCCGTATTCGTTCATAAGATTTGGAATGATAACGAACTATCCAAGATGACAGGCAAGGATATTCCATTCCCAATGCTATCGGATCAAGATGGAAGCATAGGTAGGATGTATGGAGTATATGACGAGGAAGAGGGAGTGGAGACAAGGGGCAGATTCCTCATAGATCCGGACGGAATAGTGCAGGGCTACGAAGTGCTTACACCACCAGTAGGCAGGAATGTAGAGGAGACCATTAGACAGATAAAGGCATTCCAATTGGTAAGGGAAACTGAAGGTGCAGAGGTTACACCTTCCGGATGGCAGCCTGGTAAGAAGACCTTAAAGCCAGGACCAGATCTTGTAGGTAAGGTTTGGGAGAATTGGGAAGTTAGTGAGGCATTTGAAGATTAGTAATAAAAGGGACAGCTGAGGCTGTCCCTTTCAGACTG
>DUNJ01000031.1 GCA_012839395.1 Tepidimicrobium sp. | reverse complement strand
GGGGTGTAGCGCAGTTTGGAAGCGCACGTGCTTTGGGAGCATGGGGCCGGGGGTTCAAATCCCTCCACCCCGACCATTTAGAAAGATTGACTTTCAATCTTTCTTTTTAATTGTAAAAAAACCCAGAGAGAGATCCCCCTCTATCTCCGGGTTTTTTTATCTTTTTTCTATAAAATTATATTCTCACTTTTAAACTGTTCATATAGCATCTTAGCTATCCCCAATCCGTCATCTTTACGGGCCATCTCTTGGGATAATTCTTCAAGATACATCTCTTCGAATATCTTTGTTCCTGTACCTTTCTCTATGAATCCATCTTCAGGTACCGTCTTTTGCATCTCCTTTAACATTATATTCAAGAATATGGATTCAAAATCCTGGCATACCCGCTTTAAAGCCTCATCGTCTTTATTCTCCTTGGCTCCCTGCAATTTCCTATGGAGCAAGGCCGTAGGCTCTGCCATGTCAAAATCATCTATCCTCATCTAACTCACCTCATTATCGCTTTAGATTGTTAACCAGTTGAAGCATTTCATCCGAGGTCTGTATAGTTTTTGAATTGATCTCATAGGCTCTTTGAGCTGTTATCATCTTCACCATTTCATCCACCACCTGGACATTGGAGCTCTCCAAATAACCCTGAACTATTCTGCCCCTCATCTGTCCTGCTCCTATGGCTATTTCTCCTCCCGAGGCTACAGTAGCGCTATATAAGTTTAACCCCTCGGATAGAAGTCCCTCCGGGTTGGTGAAATTGACTAATTTCAGCCTTCCTAAATTTACAAAGTTCTCCGCCTCATCTTTTCCCCTTATATAACCCAGTTCATCTATATCTATATCGGTTAATCCCCTTCTTATTCTTATCCTATTATTGTTTTCATCCAACACTATATACCCTTCGGTGGTAACTAATGTTCCGTCATTTCCATCTATACTAAGCTTAAAGCTACCATCTCTGGTATATCTTATATCCCCATTAGGCAATCTCACTGCAAAGAACCCTTCTCCATCGATGGCTACATCGAATACATTGTTAGTTTCTATAAAGCTGCCCTGGGTAAAATCCCTTTTAGTACCGGTAGGCATGGATCCATGTCCTACCTGCAGATTGACTGGTCTTCCCTCCTCATCGGTCAAGTTGGTTCTCCTCAACGTGGTGTAGAATAGATCCTTAAATTCAGCCCTTTGATTTTTAAAGGATGTAGTGTTTACATTGGATAGATTGTTTGCAATGGTATCAATATTAAACTGTTGTGCCTTCATACCAGTAGCTGCCGTCCATAAAGCCCTCATATCTCACCCTCCTATATCCTCGCTATTTCATTTGCAGATTTTTCAAGCATTTCATCCTGAACCCTAATCGCCTTTTGCCCAGCTTCAAAATCCCTGAGCAATGTAATCATCTCCACCATTTCGTTGATTGCATTTACATTGGATCCCTCCAAGTAGCCCTGTAATACTTCCCCTTGATAAGGTATCTCTATTGGGGCTACTCCTTCAGCCATGGCAAATAGGTTGTCCCCTATCTTCCGCAAGAATTCTCTATTTTCTAAATCCACTATATCCAGAATACCTACTATAGTTCCATCCACCATAACCCTGCCGTTAGAATCTATGACAACATCTTCCCCAGTTATATAGATAGATCCCCCAATACCTTGAACTATTTCGCCCCTAGAGGTAGTAAGCCTATTTTGGTTATCCACCATAAAGGAACCATCTCTAGTATAATAGGTCATTCCATCCTCTCCAATCACCTTAAAAAAACCGGATTGGGTTAGGGCTAGGTCATATTTTCCGCCCGTCTCCATTGCATTCCCTTGGGTAAAGTCTATAACCATCTTTTGGACCTTTACCCCTGCTCCCATTGTTCCAACTACATGATGGGGTGGGTTATATATAGCCCCCTGAAGAAGGGCTTCCAGGTCCCCCGCTCCTTGGAGCCTATTTCCGTTTCTATCCACTATATAGTTTTCATAATCGGTCTTTAAATCACCCCTACCATCTTGATAAAAGGTCCTCAAGTATCCATCATCGTCTATGGTAAATTGAATATCCTTTACATAGCTATTTCCCATTGGGGTCTCGATTACAAAGTACCCGCTATCGGTTCTAGCCCTATGTATCCCTTCATCTACCTCATAGGTAATTCCTTCTCCCCTGGCCCTTGGTTGAATTCTTATATCGTTTATCTTGGACAATAGCTTTTCTGGAAAGCTTTCGGCCAACAGCATGTCCCTTTTAAAACCAGTAGTGTTGGTATTAGCTAAGTTGTTGGATAAAGCCTCTAATCTCCTTTGGTTGGCTATTAATGAAGTAGCTCCTATATACAATCCCCTATTCATTAAATCCTCCCCCTAATCTATCTTTTATCCATATTTATACTCTCGGAATCTATCGAATCGCTGTTCAATAGATGGATCCAATCTAAGGCTTTTCCGGTGCCAACGGCTACAGATCCTATTGGATCCTCTGCAATATGGACATCTATTCCGGTCTTTTTGGAAATCAACTTGTCCATCCCATATAACAAGGCCCCTCCACCAGTCATCATTATTCCCCTATCTCCAATATCCGAAGCTAATTCTGGAGGTGTTTTCTCTAGCACGGAGTGAATGGTAGTTACTATATGTTCTGCAGGTTCTGCCATAGCCTCTAGCATCTCGCTGGAGGAGACCTTTATGGTTTTAGGTAATCCAGATACCAGGTCCCGGCCCCTTACATCCATATATACTTCCTTTTCCCTGGGATATACGGTTCCTATATTCATCTTCAAGCTCTCCGCCGTCCTCTCCCCTACCATCACATTATGCTCCTGCCTTAAGTATCTTATTATGGCATTGTCGCATTCATCCCCTGCTATTTTTATAGAACTACTAATCACTATACCACCTAAGGATATTACGGCCACATCCGTGGTACCTCCACCTATATCCAATATCATATTTCCATTAGGTTCCGTAATATCTACCCCCACCCCAATAGCCGCAGCTATCGGCTCCTCAATTAGGAAGGTTTTGTTAGCACCAGCATGGTTACTAGCTTCAAGCACCGCCCTCTTTTCCACTTCCGTTATCCCACTTGGCACACACACTATTACCTTAGGTTTAAATAAGGTCCTTCCTATGGCCTTGCTGATAAAATATTTAAGCATCCTTTCGGTGATGTTGTAGTCGGATATTACTCCATCCCTCATAGGTCTTATAGCCCTTATATTCCCCGGGGTCCTCCCAAGCATCCGCCTGGCTTCTTCCCCCACTGCCAAGAACTTTCCACTATTCTGATCTATGGCAACTACTGAAGGTTCATTCAGTACTATTCCCTTACCCTTTACATATACCAATATGCTAGATGTTCCTAAATCTATACCCAAATCGGTTCTAAAAGCAACCACATCCATTACCTCCCCTCGACGTATATAGTTTAGTATATCATAATTTTTTCTATATTAAGCCAAAATTCAGCTTTATTTTATTAAAAAGGTAAAAAGGTCCCTTACGGGACCTGTCATGTATTTTAATCGAGTCGCTTTGCCACCCCTAATGTGCCTTTCGGCCTTGTTCTTTTGTAAAACCTTTTTTACCATGGTTGCTATCAGAGGGTTTATCTTTGGGAGACGTTCTGTAACATCTTTATGTACGGTGCTTTTGCTAACTCCAAAAACACCTGCTGCCTGTCTTACGGTGGCTTCTTCATCTATTATATATTCTGCAATCTCCAATGCCCTTTCCTCTATATAATCCTTCACCTGAGTATAACCCCCCTTGAACTTGAATTTGGGTTTTGAGTCTTTATAAATATCTATGCGCTATAATTTCCTATTAGAACAAATAATCATCACTTTAAATGGCTGAATTCGGGTATATAATCTTTTGGATCCACGCTTTTCCCATCCTTGATCACCTCGAAATGGACATGGGGTTCCATGATCATCTCTATTGCTGCGGTGGTACCCACCCTGCTTATTACAGTTCCTTTTTCAACCCTAGTCCCTTCCTGCACCATATCGATGGTAGCTAGGTTTGCATACTTGGTGAGTAGACCATCTCCGTGATCCAGTATTATTACCATTCCCCAAAGTTCGTCTTCATATACCTCACTTATCTGTCCCGATAAGGCTGCCTTAACCTCTTGTCCTTCCTTGGCAAATATATCTATTCCCTCGTGAGTAGTCCACTCTTCTAGGGTTTCCGAATAGATTAGATCTTCCTGAGCAAAGTCAAAACCTATATCCCCATCCACTGGTGGCAACATTCCTTCTATATTGGACGTAGGTTCCTGCTCCACTTCTTCTTTTGGTGCTACCTCCTCATCCTCGACAAATTCTATATCCTCTTCTTCCTTGCGTTCATCCTCTTCGGCAATCCTGTCCTCTTTTTCCATTTGGGTTGCCTCTAAAGCAGGTTCCTCTTCCGGTACTATCATAAAGTCCTCCTGAGATAGGTCTTCCTTTTTTTGTTTCTTAAAACCTCCCCTGGACGCCATCACCCCCGTAATAGCCAATGCAAATATGCAAATAAATAGTACGATATAAAATTCCCTTTTAGCAAATATTTTGGGAAACTTATCCTTCATATCTCCCACCTCCAATAGATATTGTTTCCACTTTTGCCTATTTAATACACAAAAACAAAAAAATAAAGGGCTTTTCACAACTTATTTATAAGTTATGAAAAGCCCTTTATAATTCTATTAATATGACTTTCACCTACTCTCAGATAGGCTAATCCCTTCCCTCTTTAAATTGGTCTATCTTTATACCTGTGTAGTAATGCTTAAGTATATCCTTATAGTTTTTATCCTGCTTGGCCATCCCATTAGCCCCCCACTGGCTCATACCAACCCCATGTCCATAGCCTATAGTTTCTATCTCCACTATATTGTTCTTAGGGTTATATGTAATAGTGAAATTGGTGGAATTCAGCTCAAACAGCTCCCTTATCTCTCCACCATCTATAACGGTTCCATCTATGGCGATCTTTTTAATCCTACCACTTTTAGATTTCTCCACCAGTTTAATCTTTTCAGATAGATTTTCCTTAGTAATATTAGAATTTAGATACTTTGATGACAGCTTCTCCACAAATTCATCCCCTGTCAGGGTAACCAGACTTTTAAACTTAGGTGCCTCTTCCTCGTAGGGGCTTGAGACAGCCTTTAAATAGGGCCTATCTACCGCAAATACATCCATGGAATCCTCGGTCATACCGCCACTGGTGGAATGGTATAAAGGCTCTATCAATTCCCCTTTGTAATATAGAACTTGACCCTTGGTGGATTCCACCGCCTCTTCGATCTTGGGCCAATACTTTTCCTTCCAATCCCTGGAATGGATGTTTATAAGCTCATCCAAAGTTAGATAGGCCTGACAATGGATGCCTGTACAAAGTGGGGCCTTACTATGATCCGGATGCCCTTCTGCATAATCTCTTACCCGGCTTAGGGCATAGGTTCTGCTAGCAACAGCCTGAGCCTTCAACGCCTCTATATGAAATTCTGCAGGCATCTCCGCTGCTACCACCCCTTTTACATATTCCTCCAGCTCCATCTCCCTAACCTCTTGGGTTCTGGTATCATAAACCCTAATCCCATCCCCTATGCCTATTTTTTTACCCTTTTGCAAGATGGTTTTAGAGTCATTAGATGATCCCTTACCCCTGCTGGGAATAAAATTGAACGTCTTAACTATTATGGCCGGTATCAATACTATTATTATAAGTGCTGCCATAGTATAATATATGCCTATCCTCTTCATCCCATCCCCCTCTTGCACTGTCTTTATATAAATTGTATGCAAGAGCATATGGCTATATGTTATATATTATACCCTATATATCCTAGCCCCCAGCTGGATAAACTTATTTTCTATTCCATCGTATCCCCTGTCTATATGATATATATTTCCAATCTCGGTCACCCCATCGGATACCAACCCCGCCAATACCAATGCAGCCCCTGCTCTTAGGTCTGTAGCTTTAACTGGGGCTGCCATAAGGCTATCCACCCCTTGTATTATGGCAGATCTTCCATCTATCTTAATATCGGCTCCCATCCTCTTTAGCTCATCTACATGCATAAACCTATTTTCGAATACCGTCTCTATCACTACGCTGGTGCCCTCGCTTACACACATAAGAGCCATAAACTGGGATTGCATATCGGTGGGAAAGCCTGGATATGGAAGGGTCTTGATATCTGTGGCCTTCAACCGTTCTGGCCCTATTATTCTAACCTTGTCCTCATTTTCATGGACCTGGCATCCTACCTCTCTAAGCTTCGCTATTATAGGCTTTATATGGCTGGTTATCACGTTTTCCACCAATATATCCCCTTTGGTTATAGCTGCGGCCACCATAAACGTTCCAGCCTCTATCCTATCCGGTATTATGGAGTGAGTAGCTCCCCCTAACCTTTCCACCCCCTTGATCCTTATACTGCTAGTCCCCGCTCCCTTGACATTGGCACCCATCTTGTTTAAGAAGTTGGCCAAATCCACTATTTCCGGCTCCATAGCAGCATTGTCTATTATGGTTTCCCCTTCCGCCATAACTGCAGCCATCATTATGTTTTCCGTAGCCCCAACACTGGGAAAATCCAAATATATCCTATCCCCAATAAGCTTTTCAGCATAGGCCCCAATATCTCCATGATCTACATCTATTGTAGCCCCTAGTGCCCTAAATCCTTTAAGATGTAGATCTATGGGCCTAGTTCCAATAGCGCAGCCTCCGGGCAATGAAGTCTTAGTCTTGCCTAGCCGGGTCAATAATGGTCCCATCACCAAAAAAGAAGCCCTCATCTTGCTCATAAGCTCATAGGGGGTCTCATAATTATCTATATTAGCAGAATTTATCCTTATAATTCCCTCATCCAAAAATTCTACCTTTGCACCTAAAGAAGCCAATACCTCGCATATTATATCCACATCCTTCAATTTAGGTACAT
>DUNJ01000249.1 GCA_012839395.1 Tepidimicrobium sp. | reverse complement strand
TCGAATGTGGATCTAGTACTGTCTTTTATCGTTCATATTGCCTTTCGGAGGGTTTACAAAACTGTTAGTAGCTGGTTTAATATCCCTTTATACGTTGGTGTTATCGTACTTATTCCTCGTTTAACAGAACTTAAATAAAGATCGACCCTGGGAGGGTCGGTTTTATGGGGCTTCGCCCCTATGCCCCTCGGCAGGATCGAATCTTAAATCGTATGTATCCAGTGGCGACAACCGCTAATGGAATTCCAGGTGTCGCTTTTTCTTTGTTTAGCTAAGCTATTTGTTGATGATTATTTCCCCTCGGTTGAAGTATCCATTATAGCTTACATGTATATAGTCCTTATATAGGATTAGCTGATCGAAGTTTTGATTTTTCATAAAGCGCCATAATGCGGCATTATCCTTACATGTTATATCGGCTGCTTGCCCTCTTATGTGCTGAGAATTGGACACACCTCCAACGATTTTATTGAGCACCGGACAACGATAACCGCTTGTTATGACCATGTCCGGGAATTTTACCTTGACTTTATCTAATATTCCCATACACAAGGAAGACAGGTTGTTGATTATCTGTGCCTTCGGTGTAAACTGTTCTATTATGTTTAATCGTGTTGCCGTCTCGCTGCGAAGTAATTCGCCCAGACGGAATTGGTTGGATAAAATAATGTACTCCATCTTTTTTTGTTTAAATGATTAATTTGGATCTTTATTATGATACATGTCGTACAACATGTTGTTCAATTTATCTAGTACGCTGAAAATTATGTCTGGCGGTGCCGTTTTAAAAACAAATGTGGTTCGTTCTTCGGCCTTATATACGATGTAATCATTTGGATTATCGGAAAGGTACTGCTTATATATTTCGAAGTCCTTATCTGATAGCAGTAGCGAAGTAAAGAGCTGCGAAATATCTCTGGAACAATGGAAAGGAAGGTGCGTAAAAACTTCGTCGGACTTTGACATGTACTTTGTCATGTACCTTGTGGCAAACTTTACACGCTCCTTTATCGTATGTTTTTTTTGCTCCTTTAATCTCCATCTGTACTGTGCCCGGGATTCTCCTTGCCTGCGCTTCGTGTGCTGGATACTGTCAACGTCGACTCCGTTGTATAGGGTCAAACTCGACTGTCCCCATGATAACTTACCTTGCAAAACAGACGTATTGATACACTTAGCCATTGCTCGGTTTACCTTGTATATCTCGAGGAAATTGTTTGTAAGGATATGGAAGTGCAGGGTACCGTTCTTTTGGCGCTCGGCAACCCAAACGTATGTTTTTAAACCATGATGGGTTCTGCATGTGGTCAACCACTTGTTGAATATTTCGTAGATCACATCATCCGGTGCTTTTGCTGGAAAGGAAATCGAATAAAAAGCAAGGAACTTGTACGATTGCTTGAGACGGCAAAGAGCGATTATTCGCTTGCGTACCTTTGCTTTGTTGAGCTTGTATACTCTTTTTTTTGTTGGTTGTTGCTTGTCGAAAGCGTCTCGAATGCTCCTGTATCGCGTAATGTAGGCAGAATAGTTTGCGACGTTTGTTGATGATGATTTAAGCGCTTCCGCAGATACAGGGAGTCCTAGGTAATTACAGAATTTGAGCGTTAACATGTAATCTTTGTAAATATTCCCTGAAATCTCGTAAGGACGTGGGCTGGATTCCCTAGGTATTAATTTGTCCCCTACGTGGCGCCAGCGGCTGCTACCGCAAAAGCGACTCTCGGGCACATAGACCGGGTAGGTAGTAATGTTATTGTATGATATTGTTTGCATGTTGCAATATTACGGTGCATTTTTGGCAAATACAAAGAATATAACTGCCTATTTGGCAGGTATAGATAATATTTATAAACTGATTATAGATATAAATGGAAATTAAAAAGCGAGCCCCTCCCGGGACCCGCCTTGATGCAAACAATAAAATGGACTATTATTACTATGGTAGAGGTTCAAAGTACTTGAGCCGGGCGGTACTGCTAACACCCCTTGCAGAGCTGTAATATATAATCCCTACATAATACTTTTCAGGATACATAAATACCTTAGATTTCTCTCCCTGTTTTAATTCCTCGATTTGAGTTTCAGTTAATACAACTCTATCAACCGTTGTAGGATATAAACCAGTCGGATCGCATAATACAAAAACAAGTTCATCACCGAGCGCGAGCTCCTCCTGCAGCTGCATGTCCCTTATTCTTATTTGCAGCTCATCTTCGCCATAAAGTTCGGTGTATATTGCCGTATCCCCGTACTTCCCGGAGCTGCAATAAATTCCCTCGGTGATGTCTTTAATCTCGTTATTCTCAACAGTAATCTGGTCTGCGAGCGGCATATTCTTGCTCACAAATTCGTTATATGCGGATCCGTAACCTTTGATAACGGTCCAGAATGGGCGGGTCTGGAAGAAAAATGCCCGCCAAGCAGCAACGAGATTAGCCATTTTTTCACGCTGTGCGACTTGTCTGGGGGTGCGTGGATTAGCAACATGAACGGGCTTCTGCCGCCCAATGGTGCGCCCCTTAACGGTTGAGTAGGTAATTTGGCCAATTGAATTCTTGGCGTTCCCAATTGCTAATGAATTAATTATTGCCATAATCTTTTGTTTTAATTGTTAATGTTTTGGTTTATTCTTGCGCCGTCTGGACGGCTATATAATGTTATTAAACATCTCCTGTCATTCTTGCCGTGTTGCTTATGCGTCTCGCAGAGCTGTAATATACTACAGCGATTGAATCGCATGGGAAATCATATTCAATTTCTATTATACCCCCATCTTTCAGGGTAGAAATATCCTGATCAGTCAGTATTGTTGTTTTGATAACCGTTTTGGTTGGCGTATCAGAACTAAATTGTATCAGATTAATCTGATCACCCTTCCTGATTTCTTCACGTAACTGCATGTCGTTAATTCCAACTTCACCTCTGTTATAAAGCCGTGGCTGCCAGGAAAGAGCTGTTTCCCCATATTTTCCCGAGCTGCAATAAAAATCAAATGGGACATTTCCAAGGTGCCCATCTTCGACTTCCACTTGGTCTCCGTATATCATATTCTTACTCACAAATTCGTTGTATGCCGAGCCTCTACCCTTGATTACTGTCCAGTACGGCCGGGTCTGGAAGAAAAATGCCCGCCAAGCAGCTACAAGATTAGCGAGCTTCTCTCGCTGTGTCATCTGAGCTTCGGTCCTAGGATTGGCTACATGGATAGGTTTCTGACGGGCAATGGTGCGCCCCTTGACGGTCTGGAAGGTAATTTGCCCCAGCGAATTCTTGGCTTCTCCGATTGCTGTTGATTTTACTATTGCCATAATTATATTTTTTATTGTTTAATGTTCCGATTTGCTTCTGCGACGCCTGAACGGAGTTGATATGTACTTGTAACGAATCTTAATCTTCACTATCGTTTCGCTTTTTTTCGACCTTTTTTTTTAGACCTTCCAATTCATCAATAACAATGTTGATCAGAACAGGAACTATAGCGGGAACAAGAAGGTCGATGGCTTTTTTTATAAACTTTTTCATTGTTGTTTTATTTTTCAATGTTCGAATAACAAATGTTATTCTAGAACGGCGATGCTATGTATTCTCTAATAATCATCCCAAGATAATATTATTAATTTGAACGGCGTTGATATTTGCTACCATTTTTCGTTTTTTTAACTAGTTTGAAAAGTAATCCATGTAATAAATCCATATACGTAACCCAACCATATACATAAAAAACTCCTCTCATGGTGCTTTTAACATTTGTCATGCCGGGGGGCATGGGGGCGAAGCCCCATAAAACCCACCCCGGCAGGGGGGGGTGAACCCAGCATGCTTTGGGCAGCGGTGTGTTTTACACGGCTGCCCCGGCGGGGCAGCGGTAGCGAGCTGGTGTGCTGGCGCGCGAGCGTAGCGAAAGCGAACAGGACTGGCGCACGAAGTGCGCTAGCGCTGTGAGTTGAGCGAAGCCGCGGTGCCAGCACGCAGCGATGTGGCTGCACCGCCGTAACCGGGCCCGGGACGGCAGCCCACGCTGCGCTCTCTGCGATACGACGCCGGACGGGAGCACACCCCCACCCCCACCCCCCCCGAGGAGAGCGAGGTTTATTAAACATAACAGCGCATTATGGAGCGAGCCCTATTTAAGACAAGACAACGCGATGCTCCATAATGCTTGTTATGTATTAATAAACGAACGCGCGAGGTGCAAACTGCGATGCTAAGCCCAAGCCGAGCGCGCAAGCGAAACGAGGGGGGGGTGGGGGTGGTATGCCGTGAAGAATGCTGCCCGGCTGTATACACTATATACATAGCAAGGCGCTGATGCGTAGCATGAGCGCCATGCGGGGGACGGTTGCTACTGTGAAGAATGCTGCCCGGTAAATTTCTTGGCTTACGTAGCAAGGCTGGTATGCGGAGCGGTAGCGAAGCATGCCTGCCTTGCGGGGGGGGTCTTTTGTTGTGGTGGCTGCTGGGGGGGTGGATACCTGGCTTGCGGAGCAAGGCGGGCGAGCGAAGCGAGAGCGCCGAGCGGTTGGGTTGGATCGTTTGGCTGTTTTTTGTTTTGTTCTTTATGTTATTTGGAATGCTTCTAAATGAGCTCTTAATGTGTTCCTTTCGGTGTGTTATGCTTGTTCGAATGTGTATCTAATGCTCTCTATCATTGTTCATAGTGCCTTTCGGAGGGTTTACAAAACTGTTAGTAGCTGGTTTAATATCCCTTTATACGTTGCCCTTTATAGTGTTCGGAATGGTTCCAAATGAGCTCTTAATGTGTTCC
>DUNJ01000030.1 GCA_012839395.1 Tepidimicrobium sp. | reverse complement strand
GTAAGGATATCTTTAATCAGTATAAATTTTCGTGACAGCTCATATTATTAACATTACTAAATATCTGTGATATAATTAATACATTCACTACCTTTTGGAAAATTAAGGAGGTATATTAATTATATCACAGATATTTAGTAATGTTAATAATATGAGCTGTCACGAAAATTGCAAAAATTTTTGGTAAGGATATCTTTAATCAGTATATCATACATATCATATATTGGGAGGGATGTTAGTTGAAATATTATTTATATTTAATAAGGAGGAAGGGGATTATACTATGGATTATAACCCTAATGGTATTGGGTATATACATATATAGATATGTGGATAGAAATATTCTACCTACTGTAGTGGCGATATCCGAAATAAGGGCTAGATCCGTGACTACCGGAGCTATAAATGATACAATAAAGGAAAACATAAGACGAGATATCAACTATAATGATTTAATATTTGTACAATATGATAGGGAAGGAAAGGTTAGCCTGATGCAGGCCAACACTATATTGATGAACAATATAGCTACTGAGGTGGCGCTTGAAGTGCAGGATCAGTTGCAGAAGATATCTGAGTCTAGTATAAAGGTACCTTTAAGCAATGCATTTGATACTAGATTGGTAAAGTTGCCTAGCGTAAGCGTGGATATAGTGCCCCAGGGATCTGTATCTGTAGATTTTGCTACTGAGTTTGAGGATTCGGGGATAAATCAGACTAGACATAGGATATATATAATAGTGGTTACTGAAATTAAGATGATAGTTCCCCTGATATCAGAAGATATTAGGATTACTACCAATATCCCCATAGCCGAAACCATTATAGTTGGAGAGGTTCCAGAGCAGTATATTAACGTGCCAGGGGATAAGATGTTGCATATAGTTAAGTGAGCTGTGGTTCGCGTGATATAATATATAGGGTTAATATGTGGGTTGAGAAAGGATGACAAGGTAATTGGATAATAGCTTTAATAACAGGGAGAAAATATTGATAGTGGGTGTGGAGTTGGCAACGGATAGTATAGATGTAGAGAATTCAATGGATGAGCTGGAGGAGCTGGTGAATGCAGCGGGAGGTATGGTGGTTTCCAGGGTTATTCAGAGGAGATCCTCAATAGATCCAGCCTGTTTTATAGGAAGGGGAAAGGCTAGTGAGATAAAGAATTATTGTGAGGAATTGGGGATAGCTACTGTAGTATTTAACGATGAATTATCTGGTGCTCAGTTGAGGAATTTAGAAGAGATAATCGGCCGCAAGATAGTGGATAGAACCAATCTGATACTGGATATATTTGCCAGTAGGGCTACCTCTAAGGAGGGTAAACTTCAGGTGAGGTTGGCTCAACTTAAATACAGATTACCTAGGTTGGTTGGGTTTAGAGATTATCTATCTAGGGAGGGTGGAGGTATTGGTACCAGAGGACCGGGAGAGCAGAAGCTTGAAACAGATAGACGCCATATACTTAGGGAGATAGATAGTATTGAAAAGGCATTGGAAGAAGCAAAAAAAGCCAGAAGTATAAAGAGGAAAAGGCGGGAGGAGTCCAGCCTTCCAATAGTGGCGTTAGTTGGATATACCAATGCTGGAAAGTCCACCTTGTTAAACAAGATCATAGAGATGGATGGTGAATGTGATAGATCCAAAAAGGTATTTGCATATGATATGCTATTTGCCACCTTGGATACTTCCTTAAGAAGGGGCAGACTTCCTAATGGCCAGCCCTTTTTATTGACCGATACTGTAGGTTTTGTCAGCAAACTTCCAACCCATTTGATAGAGGCATTTAAGGGAACCCTTGAGGAGGTACAGTATGCAGATCTTCTGCTCCATGTGGTGGATGCTTCTAACGAGGATTTAGATATACAGATTGAGACTACTAAAGAAATACTGAAGGAGTTAGATGTGTTAAATAAGCCTATTATTACCGTATTTAATAAGATGGATAAGGCGGATATAAGCAATTTGGTATTTCAAAATAAATATGTGGATAAGAAGATATTTGTCTCTAGCAAAACTATGGCTAATTTGGATAAGTTATTGCGCATGATCCAAGAGAATCTGCCTCAACAATATAAGGATGTTAAATTGCTAATTCCCTACGCTGAACATGTTATAACCAGTTATTTTTTGGAACATTATGATGTAGGGTATATGAAATATAGGGAAGATGGAACGGAACTGGGGTTCAATATAAGTCAGGTAGATTATGATAGGTACTCAAAATATATTATTGGATGAAAATATTCTAAATTTCGTCGCTAAAATGATTGAATATTTAGGGGATTTTGGGTATGATAAAAGTAAGAGAATAAAGGAGGCTGGTTCCAATGATAGTCAGAAATTGTGCAGGTGGCGTAGTTTTCAGTGGGGATGAGGTTTTAATCCTTAAAAATGACAAGAATCAATGGGTATTGCCTAAGGGGAAAATTCGTAATGGACTTCTGCCAACGGAGACGGCTGTGGGGCGTGTCAAATATGAAGCAGGTGTTGATGCCAATATCGTTTCAACCGCTGGAGAAACCAATTACGAATTTTTTTCTTTGTCTAGAAAGCAGGAAGTGTATAATAGGATAATATGGTATGTGATGGAAGCTGTTGATAAGGGCTATGAAATTAGATTGGAGGAAGGGTTCAAGGCGGGAGGATTCTACCCAATAGATAAGGCCTTGGACATGATAACCCATAATCAAGATAAATCCTTGGTGAATCTATCCTATAAAAAGTATTTGGAGTTTAAGAATTACGAAATAGACGAGATATATGCATAGAAATTTATCCCTATCCTAATGGCGTTACAGAATACGGGATGGTTTACCGTTTATATACAAATACCTCTATATTAGCTTATTGTGATTTAGATCGGATAATATTGCCTGTTATAGAGGTAAAACGGCTATAATTTATAAAGGCTCCCATCTTGGATTTTACGAGGGTGGGAGCTTTAAATTTCTTAGGGTTTTGAGTTTTAGAGACATCTATTCTATAATAGGTTTAGGAAATGAATATTTTGTGAGCAAAGGGGATAGTTATGGACAATATCTACAGGAGTATATACGGTTATGGGGAAAGTGAGGTTATAATAAATAGATCCAGGTTTATAGGCTATGCAATGCCCATCCAATCAGAGGAGGAGGCATTGGATTTTATTGAAAAAATAAAGGAGAAGCACAGGGATGCCACTCACAATGTATATGCATATGTATACGGTAGAAATAGCAATATTCAGCGGTTTAGCGATGATGGGGAGCCTTCAGGGACGGCTGGCATACCGGCTTTGGAGGTAATAAAAAAGGAAGATCTTAGGAATGTGGTGGTAGTAGTTACAAGGTATTTTGGAGGGGTGAAGCTAGGATCTGGGGGCTTGATTAGAGCATATACCAAGGGAGCCAAGATAGGATTAGAGGCTGGAATAATATTGGACAGGGTATTGCATACCAAATATAAGGTCAGATTGGATTATACTGCATATGGGATAGTTGAAAACTATTTGATGGGAAAGGGATATATTATAGATGATGTGATCTACGACGATGCGGTAAATATGTTTGTATATGTAAGGTTTTCCGATGAGGATTATTTTAAAAATATTATTACCGATTTAACCAGTGGAGATGTATCCATAGAGTTTGTTGAACAGAAGCATCTCCCAATAAAGGACGGAAAATTGTACTAGGCATCATTTTTTTTAAACAGCTCATATATCCCTATGAATAGAAGGAATATGCCAAAATATTTTTTCAACCGGGTAGGATTTATCCTCAATGCCATTATGGAGCCCACTATTGCACCTATAACCCCTCCTACTATGATCCATTTGGCATATTGTAATTCGATATTCTTTTCCCTGAAATGGACTATTAGCGCCACCGCGGCTACAGGTAGAAACACAATAAGGTTCAAACCTTGGGCCTGTTGCTGCTTTAAATTGCTAAAAAATATTAGGGAAGGAATCAAAATGGCACCTCCGCCAATGCCCATTCCGCTGATTATTCCCGATAGGAATCCAATTATAAATAGTTTCATCTGAAGATCATCCTCAATGCGGTAATTATTATTACGCTTCCAAATGCTTTTCTCAGTATGTTGTTTGGGACCCTTTTTAAAAACTTTGCACCGATGAAGCTTCCTACCATTCCACCTGATACGATGACAATCCCCATATGCAGGGGGATTGCTTTGCCTCGAAGGTATATAAAGGTGCTTATAATCGACAAGGGCAGTATTATGGAGATGGCTGTGGCATGGGCTTTGTAATCTTCCATGCCTATTAAAAATACAAGGGCTGGAACCACCAAGGTTCCACCACCAGAGCCAAATAGGCCGTTGATCATTCCAGCTATAAGTCCAATTGCTATTAGCTTAATGGTCTGACTATCCATGGATGCCTCCTTTATGGTATAATGATGGGGAAAATCTATGATCGTCAACTATTAATCTGACCAAATTTACATAGTATATACATTGGATATATTATATGGGGGTAATGAGATGAGGGATATTGAGAGGTATTGTAATGAATTGGTGGAATGGATGAGGCTTAAGGTATCTGAAGCTGGTGGAAGGGGAGTGGTATTTGGGCTTAGTGGAGGTGTGGATTCGGCGGTGGTTGCAGGTATATCTAAATTGGCCTTTCCAGATACGGCTTTAGGGGTTATAATGCCCTGCAATAGCCATCCGGAGGATGAGAAAGATGCTCTATTGGTGGCGGATAGATTGGACCTTAGAACGAAAACGGTAGATCTATCTAAAACCTACCATGTACTTGCCAAAGAATTGGGAATTGAAAATCCTAAAAGCATAGCAGCTATAAATATAAAGCCAAGGCTTAGGATGACCACTCTGTATTACATAGCTCAGAATAATGGGTATTTGGTATTAGGCTGTAGTAATAGAAGCGAATTTACCGTAGGATATTTTACCAAGCATGGAGATACCGGGGCGGATCTACTCCCTATAGCCTCGATAGTAAAGAGGGATATATGGAGGATGGCGGAATATTTAAATGTCCCTAGGGAGGTAATAGATAAGGTTCCAACGGCAGGATTATTGGAGGATCAAACGGATGAAGAGGATATGGGTTTTGGGTATGATGTACTGGATACTTACATATTGGAAGGAACTGGCCCCAGGGAGGTTGTGGTTGAAATAGAGAGGATGCAGGATATAAGCGATCATAAGAGAAAATTTCCACCAATTTTCACTCCAAAATACTAATTCATCATGTATTATGTTAAGAATTATGTTAGAATGGATTAGTAATAACGTAAGGAGGTTGAATTTAATGGCAGGTCACTCAAAATGGAGTAATATAAAACGCAAAAAGAGCAAAGAAGATGCTAAAAGAGCTAAGGAATTTACAAAATTAGGAAGGAATATTACGGTGGCTGCAAGGGAGGGTGGAGGGGATGAAGAATATAATCCAGCCCTAAAGGCAGCTATTGAAAAAGCCAAAGCTGCCAATATGCCTAATGAAAATATTGAAAGGGCGATTAAGAGAGGAACTGGAGATTTAGGCGGGGCTGATTATGAGGAGATCACATACGAGGGCTATGGTCCAGGTGGGGTAGCTGTATATGTATCCTGTCTAACGGATAATAAGAATAGAACCGCTTCCGATGTAAGACATGCATTCGATAAGTTTGGAGGGAATTTGGGCCAGACAGGCTGCGTTTCGTTTATGTTCGAGAGGAAGGGATTGTTGGCTATAGAGAGGAATGATTCTATAGACGAAGATGAATTGATGCTTAAATCCATAGATTTGGGGGCAGAGGACTTCAATAGCGATAAATATGGCTACGAGATAATTACAAGTCCGGAGGATTTCAATAGGACCAGGGATGCATTGAGTGAGGAGGGCTATAATTTTGCTATAGCAGAATTAGCGTTTTTACCTAAGACCACCACGGTTCTAACCGATGATGAGGATATTGAGAATATGGAAAGATTGATAGATGTACTAGAAGATAACGATGATGTCCAAGAAATCTATCACAGTTGGGAGATGGATGAGGAATAAGATATAAAAAATAGCCGGGTGATACCCAGGCTATTTTTTTAGAAACTTTTTCAGCACATCTTCCAAGGTAGGAGTGCCAATCTCCTGAAGGGTATATAGGACTCTAGCTACAGGCTTATCCGTTTTTATAACCCTTTTTATATCTATTGGGGTACCGGATATTATGGTATCGAAATCCATATTGGCTATGGTTTCCTCTAGCTCCATAACCTGTTCATCTCCATATCCCATGGCAGGTAGGACCATCGATATATTGGGAAAAGCTTTATAGGTCTTTTTAATGCTGCCAACCGCATAGGGTTTTGGATCCACCATTTCCTTAGCACCAAACTTTTTGGCTGCAACGGAGCCAGCGCCATAGGCCATGCCCCCGTGGGTTAAGGTTGGGCCATCTTCTATTACCAAAACCTGCTTATTGCGAATCCAGTCTTGATTTTCTACATATATAGGAGATGCAGCCTCTATCAATATGGCATTAGGGTTAACCTCTTCAATATTTCCTCTTACCATATTGATATCTGAAGCATCGGCTGAATCTACCTTGTTTATGATAACTACGTCTGCCATTCTTAAATTAGCCTCTCCAGGATGATAGTTCAATTCGTGGCCTGGTCTTAATGGATCCACCATAGTTATATGTAGATCCGTATGATAGAATGGAAAATCGTTGTTTCCCCCATCCCAAAGTATTATATCGGCTTCTTTTTCTGCCTCCCTTAGTATTAGCTCATAATCTACACCAGCATATACAATTATTCCATCATCTATATGAGGTTCGTATTCCTCCCTTTCCTCTATTGTACAGTTGTGGGTATCTAGATCTTCATAGGTTGCAAAGCGTTGGCACACTTGCTTGCTTAGATCTCCATATGGCATTGGATGCCTAATTGCAACTACCTTTTTACCCATGGATTTCAATATTTGGCATATTCGCCTAGTGGTCTGGCTTTTACCCACTCCAGTTCGCACAGCACAGATGGATATTATGGGTTTGCTAGATTTAATACTGGTGTTTTTAGGACCCATCAACCTAAAATCTGCTCCTGAGGCTAGTACGGTGGAAGCTTTATGCATTATATCCATATGGCTTAGATCGCTATAGGCAAAAATAACTTGCTTTACATCGTTGTCCTTTATCAATTGGGCTAGCTCATCTTCCGAATGGATAGGTATTCCATTTGGATATAGTTTACCCGATAGCACAGGGGGATATATTCGCCCTTCGATATTTGGTATCTGGGTAGCGGTGAATGCTACTACATTGTATTCAGGGTTGTCCCTAAAATATGTATTGAAAACATGGAAGTCTCTACCAGCAGCTCCCATTATTATGGTATTTATATTTGACATAGTAAATCCTCCTCTTTGAATTTAATCAATATTTCATATGAACATTATATAATATGCACTTTGTTTTTGCAATAAAATACTTAAAAATGTAATATTATACATCCATTAATAAATATACAAATTTTAAGCATAATAAACTTATGTAGACGGTAAAAAGAATTGTTGAAGGAGTGAGAAAATGGGCAATGTACACGATTTTGAAGAGATAAAAAAAAGGTTCAAAGAGGCGGATGTAGATGGAAAGATAGAGATCTACACTACGGTGGATAATTTGACCGTTGATCAGTATAAAGAACTACTTCGAATGTTTCCAATTAAATACTTGGAGAAGCTAGAAAGGGCTATGGCATAGCAGCGTTTAAGGATCGAAGGATATTTTCTTTCGATTCTTTTTTGGATCTATGGTATTATTATATAAAATTTAAAAGAGGGGGATGGAGTTGAGGAGGGTGGTATTATTTTTTTTAATAATTTTTTTACCTTTATTTCTATTATTGCAAAGCGTAGAATTTAACACATTTGACAAGGAGCTATACATTAAATCCTATGAAAGATATGGGGTTCTAAAAAGTACCAATAGATCCATAGGGGAGCTAGATGGAATTACTAAACTCCTCCTAAGATACCTTCGAGAAGGGTTAGATAAAGAAGTTTTAAGGCCCTTTTTTAGTGATAGGGAGGTAAAGCATATGGAGGATGTAAAGCTATTGTTTAAATATGGATTTATGCTTAAAAATATATCCCTTATACTATCAATATTTGGGATTGTGACTATAGTATATTCTAAGGATTATAGCTATTTTGCTAAAGGGATGTTCTATGGGATATTTGGATGGTGGGGGTTTTTCATATTATTGTTCATAGTATCCACATGGGATTTTACCAAATACTTTACATATTTTCATCTAATATTCTTCGATAATGACCTATGGATATTGAATCCGGATACAGATCTATTGATTCAGATGCTCCCAGAACAGTTCTTCATCCATATATTTAGGCGAATTGTATTATTATTTTTAGGGATGTTGGCAATAATACAGCTAATAGCCTATATATTGATGAGGAAGGAGAGGGATGATGATGGAGGAACTATGGGATATTAAAGGTTTTTTAAAGGATATTAGAAGAAGAATAATATTGCATAGCTACTATACTAGGAAGATAAAGGATGGGAAGAGCTCTCAGGCGGCTTTGGTGGATTGGATCTTCAGTACCCTATTTTTGGTACTGTTCTTTTTGATTACCATATTTAATTCTACCAGAAGCGTGTTGGCCTCCGTATCCATAACCATGATATTGTTGAGTTTTTATATAATAGTTATGGTGGCTTGGAGGGGTAGGGTTAGGGCTAGGAGGATTGTGGCTATAAATGAACAGTTGGCCACAGAGCGAATAAGTGGACAATTGGATAAGTATAGCAATCGGGATTTTATTACCTATGTGCGTGATTTATTGGAAAGCTATTATTCTACCAAATTTGATGAATATAAGGATAACATAGATCTTGTTGGGGAGATAGATGGAGAAATTTATGGAGTTAAATGCATTAAAGCCCCTGCGGGTACTAGAGTTACATTAAAGAATATGGAGTACTTCATATTGGACATGGAAGGGAATGGGATTAGGGAGGGAATAGTAGTTACCAATACTTCCTTTGCCGATGAGGTAAGGGAGGAGACCGATTATCTATTGATGGGGCTTGAACAGATTGAAGATATGCTGAAGATGGCAAAGGAAGGTTATCCTAGCCGGGAAGAGATAGAGGATTTAATAATAGATAGATATGATATGGGAAGGAAGGAATTGATGGGTAATATAGGGTTTCGTGGGAAGGGAAAGGCATATAAATTTATATTATTGGGTGTAGTATTTTACCTGGTTTCCCCCCTTGTATCCTATCCCCTATATTATAAGGTGGTGGCTTTTATATCTGTATTATATGGTACGATAATTGGGGTATATAATATAGCATCGTATATAATGGGTAGAGGAGAGGAAACTCCATAGTTTATATTTAAAGGGGGGATTTAATGTTAAGGATTTTAACGGCAGGGGAGTCCCATGGCGATGGATTGGTTGGAATATTGGAGGGGTTTCCCGCCAATTTATATATGGATATGGATTTTATAAATAGGGAATTGGATAGAAGGCAAAGGGGCTATGGTAGAAGCTCTAGGATGGATATGGAGAAGGATAAGGCTATCGTGATTTCTGGGATAAACGATGGCTATTCTACTGGTAATCCAATATCTATAATGATAAAGAATAGGGGTACCTATGTGAATTTAGTTGAGGTAACTCGACCTAGACCTGGACATGGGGATTTAGTGGGAGCCTTAAAATATGGTCATAAGGGCGGCAGGAATGCGTTGGAGAGGGCTAGTGCTAGGGAAACCGCTATGAGGGTTGCTATTGGGGCTATATGTAAGCTTCTATTGAGGGAGTTGGATATCCATATATATAGCCATGTGGTACAGATAGGCGATATAAAGGTGTTGAGAAGGTTTCCTGATGATATGAATTGGAAGGATATTGCTGGGGTGGTAGATAATTCCCCAGTCAGAGTATTGGATAAAGGAGCGGAGGAATCGATTATAGAGGAGTTGGATAAGGCCAAGGAAAAAGGGGATACCCTAGGGGGAGTATTGGAGGTTGTCGCCTTAGGGGTTCCGGTTGGGTTGGGAAGTTATGCCCACTGGGATAGAAAGCTGGATGGGAGGATAGCCCAAGGAATTATGAGTATACCTGGAATAAAGGGGATTGAATTTGGATTGGGATTTAATCTTGCCAATAGACTGGGCTCAAAGGTTCATGACGAGATATTCTATAAAGAAGGCTCTTATTATAGGAAAACCAATAATGCAGGGGGGATCGAAGCTGGGGTCTCCAACGGGGAGAATATAGTATTGAGGGCGGTTATGAAGCCTATCCCCACTCTAAGGAGGCCGTTGCAGACTGTGGATATGGAGAGTAAGGAGGGAGTATTGGCCCAATTTGAGAGGTCAGATGTTTGCGCTGTACCTTCTGCTAGCATAGTAGCAGAAAGTATACTTGCATATATATTGGCTGATGAGATAATGATAAAGTTTGGAGGGGATAGCCTAGGCGAGGTAGTTGCTAATTATAGTAGCTTTATGGAGGGCTTGAGGGAGAGGTGATTAGGTGGATATCATAATTAAAAACGGTTGTATCCATGAGCTAGATAAACATTTAGAGCATAGCGGGGCTACTAAGCTATATATAATAACCGATGACAATGTAGGAAGGCTTTATATGGACAAGCTGAAGGGGATCATAGATGATTATACTATGGGAATATATATATTGACTCCAGGGGAGGAGAGCAAATCTATATCTACTGTATTATCTATATACGATGCTTTAATAGAGCAGAATATGGATAGGAATGGAATAATCTTAAGCCTTGGGGGAGGGGTAGTTGGGGATATTGCAGGTTTTGTAGCCTCAACCTATATGAGGGGATTAAAGTACATTCAAATTCCGACCACCTTATTGGCCCAGGTGGATAGTAGTGTAGGGGGTAAAGTGGGAATAGACTATGGTGGATATAAGAATATGGTGGGTTCTTTCTACTTTCCCGAGCTATCAATCGTAGACGTACAATTTTTGAAAACATTGCCTAGGAGGGAGATTACCTGCGGATTGGGCGAGGTATTGAAATATGGCTTGATATGGGATTATGGTCTATTTAAATATACGGTGGATAATATGAAAAATATATATGATGGAGATATGGATATATTGTTGGAGATAGTAGAAAGATCGGTAGCTATTAAGAAAGAGGTGGTTGATAAGGATAGATATGATATTGGATTGAGAAGGATATTGAATTTTGGGCATACCATAGGGCATAGCATAGAGGCATGTTATGGTTTTACCCATTATAATCATGGAGAGGCGGTTATATTGGGAATGATATATGAGTCCAATATAGCCTACCAGATGAATCTTATAGATGAGGGATACTTTGAGGAAATATATGAACGGCTTAAGGGGTTGGTTGAGCCTATTAAATTTGATAAGGATGATATAGAAAAGCTGATCCATAGAATGAAAATGGATAAGAAAAATATTAAAGATAGGATTGCATTGGTATTGCCGGTATCCAGAGGAAAGGTGAAATTATTTATGGATGTAAATGAATGGTTAATAGCGAAAAGTTTAGAGGGGGAATGGATTTGATTATCCGGGGAGGAAAGATAAGGTTATCGGGGGATATAAGGGTTCCGGGAGATAAATCTATATCTCATAGGGGCATCATATTGGGAGCGTTGGCTAATGGGACTACCACTATACAAAATATACTGATGGCGGAGGATACTAGAAAAACTATAAACTGCTTCAAGGACATGGGCGTTAGGATGAAAATGGACGGAAATGACCTTCAAATAGAAGGAATAGATCTCCATGGATTAGAGGAGCCGGAAGGCAAACTATATTGTGGTAATTCAGGTACCACCATGAGGCTTTTGAGCGGGGTAATGGTGGGGCAGAAATTTAATACAATTTTGATAGGGGATGATTCCTTAAATAGTAGGCCTATGGATAGGATAATCAGGCCATTGGCCATGATGGGAGGGGCTATTCGAGGGCTGGATAATAGGTATCCACCTTTATATATAGATCCGGTGAAGGATATCCATAGCATATATTATAAGCTGCCTGTAGCTAGTGCTCAGGTTAAATCTTCCATATTGCTTGCTGGCTTATATGGTAAAGGGGATGTAAGAATTGAGGAGGGCAAGGTTACTAGGGACCATACAGAGAGGATGTTAAAATATTTTGGTGCCAATATATATCTTGAAGATGGCATTATATGCATGAAATCAGGTAATTCATTAGAAGGTAAGGATGTCCAAGTTCCTGGGGATATATCCTCTGCTGCCTATTTTATGGTTGCAGGAATGTTGATAGAGGATTCCCATATAATCATAAGAGATGTCGGCATAAACCCTACTAGAACCGGTATAATCCACGTTTTAAATAGGATGGGAGGGGATATAAAGATTAGTAATATAAGGGTTAAGAATTTAGAGCCTATAGGGGATGTGGAGGTGAGGTATTCAACTCTCACTGGTGTAGAAATAGGAGGGGATACGGTGGCCACCATGATAGATGAGATTCCCATTATTGCTGTGGCAGCTGCTTTTTCAAAGGGAAAAACCGTTATAAGAGATGTGGAGGAGTTGAGATACAAGGAATGCGATAGGATAAGGGCTATCTATAATGGATTGAATGGTATGGGAGCAGATATAAAAGAACTTCCCGATGGATTGATAATTGAGGGAAGGAAAACCCTAGAGCCTGCGACATTGAATTCATATGGGGATCATAGAATTGCTATGGCGTTATCCATTGCAGCTTTGAAAGCAAAGGGAGAATCCACTATAACAGGGCATGAAGTTGTGGAGATATCCTATCCAGATTTTTATAAAACATTGTGGAAAGTTTCTCAATAAGGTTTGATTTTTGGAGGCACAGATAATATAATCGAATAAGGGGACAAAATATAAAAAAAGGGGAGGAGTAATGATGAAATTAGAATTACCGATAGCTTTGTCCAATCGTCATATACACTTATCACAGGGCGATTTAGAAGTTTTATTTGGAGAAGGCTATGAATTAACTCATATGAGAGATTTATCCCAGCCAGGTCAATATGCCTGTGAGGAGAGGGTAGATGTAGTGGGTCCGAAGAATACCATAAAAGGGGTTAGGGTATTAGGGCCTACGAGGAGCAATACTCAGCTTGAGGTATCTATATCCGATGCGTTTAAATTAGGGGTGGAACCTGTAATTAGAAATTCAGGAGATATAAAGGGGACGCCAGGGGCAAAGATAGTGGGACCCAAGGGAGAAGTAGAAATAGAAGAAGGAATTATAGTTGCAGCTAGGCATATACATATGCACACCAAAGATGGAGAGAAATTTGGGGTTAAAGACAACGATATAGTAAAGGTAAAAACCGAAGGGCCAAGGGCTGTTTTGTTTGAAAATGTATTGATAAGGGTAGACGATAACTTTGCGCTAGAGATGCACGTGGATATAGAGGAAGGGAATGCTGCAGGAGTTAAAAACGGAGATATAGTAGAGCTTATAAAATAATGAGGTGATTGGCCGTGGATATAGCTCCTATGATAGATCACACGCTATTAAAGGCGGATGCTACGGATGAGATGATCGAAAAGCTATGTAATGAAGCTATAGAGAATAGGTTTGCGGCTGTATGCGTTAATCCATATTATGTTAAAAGGGCCAGCAAGCTGCTTAAGGACACGGATATAATGGTGGCTACTGTGGTGGGATTTCCACTAGGGGCCAATACCAAGGAAGTGAAGGCTTTTGAGGCTTTGAAGGCTGTGGAAGAGGGCGCTGATGAGATAGATATGGTGATGAATATATCTGCACTGAAAAATAGGGAATATACTAAGGTAGAAGAAGATATAAGGGCTGTAGTTGAAGCTGTTAAAAATAGAGCAAGGGTTAAGGTTATAATCGAGACCTATCTTTTATCTGATGAAGAGAAGGTAAAAGCTTGTAAGATATCACGGAATGCCGGGGCTGACTTTGTTAAAACTTCAACAGGCTTTGGTTCAAGTGGGGCCACGGTAGAAGATATTGAGCTGATGTACAGGATTGTAGGAGATAGTCTAAAGATAAAGGCAGCTGGCGGTATAAGGAACTATGATACGGCTAAAGCAATGGTAGATGCTGGCGCAACGAGGATAGGGGCCAGTGCATCGGTAGAGATAGTATCAAATGGCGGCAGGCAATTGGATTAGAATACAAATACAAAGCATTATCAGGTATTTAAAAGCTAATTGAATAACAAGTAAAGTTAAAAGACCTATTGAAACCGATAGGTCTTTTTTATGGCTAGCACATGGGTTAGTGTAAAATAGTTGTAGGTTAAAATAAAAAGGGAATAACTTCTTATGTTATGATAGATGTAACAAAGATGTTGGATGGTGTAGGTTTAGATTTAGTAAGAAATCTGTTAAAAACAGCAGATGAGATAGTTAGAGAGTCAGAATGCAGATTTTTTGTTTTCATAAACGGACAATATATGCTATAATTTAGACTATATAACCGATTATTGGAGATGAGGCGGATATAAATG
>DUNJ01000029.1 GCA_012839395.1 Tepidimicrobium sp. | reverse complement strand
CCAACTTTTAAATTGTCTCTCATTTCCTTAATTTCATCTTGTCTTTTCTTCTGGGGCCTTATAGCGAAGAAATAGAATATGGCTAAAAAGACAATTGGCACCAAAAGACCTCTTAAGTTTGCTGGCATAGTTATCTACTCTCCTTCTCTGCATTTTTTATTTATTTAATATATCCATATCTCCTGTAAAACTCTTCTCTATACTCTAACAATCTATCCTCCTTAATAGCTTGCCTTATATTTTCCATCAACTTTATTAAAAAATACAGGTTATGTATAGTGGCAAGCCTTGCTCCTAATATTTCATTCACGTTGAATAGATGTCTAATATAAGCTTTTGAATAGTTTGCACAGGTATAACAATCGCAGTTTGGATCCAAGCTAGTAAAATCCTTAGCATACTTAGCGTTTTTAATGGGCAACCTTCCCTGACTTGTCATAACGGTACCATTTCTAGCTATTCTAGTCGGCATTACACAATCAGCCATATCGATTCCCCTAATTACAGCCTCAAATAGATAGTCAGGAGTTCCTACCCCCATTAAATATCTAGGCTTATTTTTGGGTAAAAGTGGCGTGGTAAAATCTAGTAATTCACACATTAATTCCAATGGTTCTCCCACACTCAATCCGCCTATAGCATACCCTGGGAAACCTATATCCATAATTTCCTTAGCACTCTGTTCCCTTAAATCTTTATGCATTCCTCCCTGTATTATACCAAATAGGGCTTGTTTTTTCCAGCCCTGATGGTAATCTTTGCATCTTCTTGCCCATCTAGAAGTTCTTTCAACGGATTGTTTTACATATTCATGACTAGCTGGATATGGAACGCATTCATCAAAGGCCATCATGATATCAGAACCCAAGGAGTTCTGTATTTCTATCGATTTTTCAGGACTAATAAAATGAGTAGAGCCGTCAATATGAGATTTAAATTCTACCCCTTCTTCAGTAATGGTCCTTAAATGTCCTAAGCTAAATACCTGAAAACCACCACTATCGGTCAATATAGGCCCATTCCAATTCATAAACTTATGTAAGCCGCCGAAATCCTCTATTAGCTTATGCCCTGGTCTCAAATACAAATGATATGTATTGCTCAAAATTATGCTTGCACCCAAACCCTCAACCTCTTCAGGAGTCATCGCCCTTACAGTAGCCCGGGTACCTACTGGCATAAAAACGGGAGTCTCTATAATTCCATGGGGCGTCCGTATCTTCCCAAGCCTCGCTTTACTATCGGATGCCTCTTTTATTAATTGATATTCTATTGCCACCCTGCTTCCTCCTTATCTAATATACATTGCATCACCAAAACTGAAAAATCTATACCTTTCATCTATTGCTTTCCTATAAGCATGTAAAATATTCTCTCTTCCGGCTAATGCACTAACTAACATCAATAACGTCGATTCAGGTAGATGAAAATTGGTTATCAGTCCATCTATGGTTTTAAATTTATATCCAGGATAGATGAATATATCGGTCCAACCCCTTTGTGCCCTAAGTCGCCCGTCCAAATCGGCTATCGTTTCCAAAGCTCTAGTTGTGGTAGTGCCAACCGCTACTATATTTCCACCGCTTTCTTTTATTTGATTTATTGCTTCAGCCGCCTCATTAGACAGTTCATAGAACTCCGAATGCATATGGTGATCTTCTATATTCTCAACTTTTACAGGTCTAAAAGTGCCAAGGCCTACATGAAGGGTTAAAAAGACTATTTCAATCCCTTTTAATCTTATTTGATCCAATAGTTCTTTTGTAAAATGAAAACCGGCAGTTGGCGCTGCAGCAGAACCTACAACCTTGGAATATACTGTTTGATATCTTTCTCTATCCTCTAGTTTTGCTTTGATATAAGGCGGTAAGGGCATCTCACCTAGTCTATCCAGTACCTCTTCGAATATTCCATCATATTGAAATTCTATCATCCTAGTTCCATCCTCTTCAGTATCCAACACATCGGCTACTAATAGTCCATTCCCAAATATTATTTTATTGGATGGTCTAACCTTTTTGCCTGGCCTCGCTAAAACTGTCCATCTGTCTTTATCAACCCTATTTAACAATAGAATTTCAATTTTCTCATCTTTTCCTTCTCTATGTCCAAATAATCGGGCAGGAATTACCCTAGTATTATTTAATACTAAGCAATCACCGTTTTCCAAATAATTTACTATATCCTTAAACCTTTTATGCTCAATGAAACCCGTATCCTTATCTACTATCATTAATCTGGATTCATCCCTATTTTCCATTGGATGTTGCGCTATTAGCTCCCCTGGCAAATCATAGAAAAAATCTTCAGTCTTCATTTCATCATCTCCTGCTTCCTCTATAAGTTTACCCCATATACTTAGCAATAACACTATATTTTCTATTGCTACTTCCTAAAGATACGCAAAATCAATGTAAGCAATAGACTAATCAATAGGCTCGATACAATCGGAAAAAAGAAGGTAAAATTGCCCTTTTGAATATATATATCTCCCGGTAACTTTCCTAACCCGATTTTTTCACCAAATATTAAAGCTATCCCTAATAATGCCAAAAATATCCCCATAACTAAAATTATCCTACCGAAGGATTCCAATTCTATCACCTCTATTTACCCTTATAGGGAATATTAAAATGATTATACGCCTTTTTCATTACAATTCTACCTCGTGGTGTCCTATTTATAAAAGCTATCTGCAATAGATAGGGTTCATATACATCCTCTATTGTAACTCTTTCTTCACCAGTCGCCGCTGAAATAGTATCGAGCCCAACAGGGCCACCATCAAAATGTTCTATCATAGTCAACAAGAGCCTTCTATCCACCTCATCCAACCCTAACTCATCAATTTCTAGCATCTCAAGCCCTTTTCTAGCCACATCATAATCAATCCTTCCATCTTCCATTACCTGGGCATAATCCCTAACCCTTTTCAATAGCCTATTAGCAACTCTTGGCGTACCTCTAGATCTCTTAGCAATCTCCATAGCGCCTTCATCATCAATATCTATATTCAATATCTTTGCAGATCGTTTAACTATTCTTTTCAAGCTCATATTGTTATACAGATCCAAATTAAGCATCACCCCAAATCTATCCCTTAAAGGTGAAGTTAATAGGCCAGCTCTTGTAGTTGCTCCTATTAGGGTAAATCTAGATAAATCCAGCCTTACAGATCTTGCACTAGGCCCTTTCCCTATTATTATATCTAAAGCATAATCTTCCATTGCAGGATATAGTATCTCTTCCACTGTCCTATTTAATCCGTGGATCTCATCAATAAATAATACATCATCTTCCCCCAAATTAGTCAATATACTTGCCAAATCTCCTGGCCTTTCAATAGCAGGCCCAGATGTAATCCTCGCATTTACACCCATCTCATTGGCAATTATATTAGCTAATGTAGTTTTGCCTAAGCCAGGAGGCCCATATAATAATACATGATCTAAGGGCTCTTTTCTTTTTTTAGCAGCTTGTATAAATATATCAAGCTGCTCCTTCACCTTTTCCTGTCCAATATATTCGCTAATCCACTTTGGTCTCAATGTTACCTCGTTATCCAAGTCCTCTCTTTGGATTGAACTTGCAACTACCCTTTCGTTCTTAGCATCCATCCAGATCAACACCCTTCCTAATTATATAGATAACCTTCTAAGGGCTTCCTTCATAATATCCTCTGTACTCATATTCGCAGTATCGATTTTACCAATAACCTTGAGTATCTCGCCCCTAGTATATCCTAACGACATCATGCCGGAAATTGCCGCTTCAATATCACCAATATGCTTTATAGGAGTTTCATCCTGGGCGATATCATCTTTGTCTATCCTATCTCTCAACTCGAGGATTATGCGATCTGCGGTTTTACTGCCTATTCCTGGAGCCTTACATAGGACTTGAGGATCGTTATTCAATATAGCCAATTTTATTTGATTAGGTGTAAGTGCAGATAGTACACCTAACCCTACCTTAGGCCCTACCCTAGAAACTAATAAGAGCATATTGAATATATCCAATTCCTCTTCCGTCCTAAATCCATATAGGTTTACACCGTCATCCCTCATGTTAAAGTATATATACATAGTAACCTCTTCACCAATTTCAAGATTCATAAGTGAATTTGTGGATGTAAATATCCTATATCCAATTCCACTATTATCCAAAACTACATATCCGTCTTTAATGTTTACAATTCTACCAATTATATATTCATACACCCCGATCATCCTTTATTATTTCATTTTAAACATATCTTTAAATTTTAAACAGCTGCTATGACATATGGCCACTGCCAGGGCATCAGCCACATCATCAGGGCTTGGTGTTTTTTGTAAATTCAATAGTAGTTTGACCATTTCCTGTACTTGTTTTTTATCCGCACGCCCATACCCTGCTACGGCCTGCTTAATCTGCAAAGGGGTATATTCATATACATCTACGCCTTTATTCACGGCTGAAAGAATCTCAACTCCCCTTGCTTGTCCCACCTTTAAGGCCGTTTTTGCATTCTTATTAAAAAACAGTTCTTCTATAGCTAAGTCATCAGGATCATATCTATCAATAATAGATGATAGTTCATCATATATTATCTTTAATCTTTCGGTAAATGGAGTTTTAGCCTCCGTTTTTATACACCCATAATCTATAGCCCTGTATCTATTTCCACTATATTCAATTATTCCATATCCTACTATAGCTAGACCTGGATCTACGCCAAATATAATCATAAAGTTCTCCTCTCATATATAATACATATCATTTTATCATATTTCCAAAGAAAAACTAAGTTAGACTTCTAACTTAGCCACTTAACTTATAAAATTTTCCAGTACATTGGATAATTCTTCTTCGCTATCTACCACTATTCCTTCCATTAACTTTTCTTGATCTATCTTCTTGAGCAAAGATATTGGATAATCATCAAACACCTTATCCAAATACCGTTCCCCATTTTCATCTATACGATATATCGCAATCTTCCCGTCAGATTCCCCTATTATATAGTGATTTGGGCACATATGATTTCTCTGTTCATGTAAGATTATCCTTTCAGCAGAAAAATCTATAACTTTTATATTAGGATAGTTTTCCTTCATATGCTTTTTATATTCGGACTCATTCATATTTATTATTGTATCATCCACATTATTCAATTGCGTTATATTATGGTTACAATCCCCATAAAAAATGCTCTTTTCAATAAATGTATTTGGTGTAATCCTTATATCCTCTTTTAAGATTTCTAATCCTGAACTATCTTTTTCTTCTTCTGCAATTGGTATGTCTTTGCTTCCCATCTGATCTCTATTTTTCATTGTTCTATATCCATATATGAAGCTAGCTAAAGTCAAGATTATGGAAAATGAAATCACTATGATATTGTGCTTTTTCATAAATATCCCTCCAGTGCTATCTAAAGGAATATTTTTCCCACTTTTAAACATTTTATACCCTTTAGCGTGTTCTAGAGCAGATATTATAACTATTGATTAAAATTTATGAATACCTATTAAGAACTCTATCATTAATACCAAACCAATTGGCCTCCAAGTAAATATCTATAATATTTTTAATTATGGTGTCTACTATTATCTGATATATTTTATTCAATTCTTTAGCAGTCAACAATGGTTCTTCTCTTATATCTACCGTATTAATATCGAACTCAATAGCTAGCTGTTTATCCATATACATATTTAAGTTATAAACCTTTTTTTTAAGTACTTCATCACAATATGTAACGATAAGATCGTTTAAAAAGTTAGTTTGTTTTTTTTGATGCCTTATTTCTTTTTCAACATATTCTTTAAACCTTTTTATCTCCTCAAAAAGCGTATCATAATGGAATAAGAAATTTCTCTCATAAACCTTTTCTATCGAGAGATATTTAATACTTTTTTCCTCTAAAGTGTTAACCCATTTAATATTATTATAGCCATTTTTATACCCTTCTAAATATACGACTAATTCTAACCTATCTACATCTTCGTGTAATAATAGAGCTATATTATTAGAAATAAACTCTCTATCTTTCTTATAGATTAATTGCCTTTTAATCCGCTTTCTTATGACTCTAGTGCTTATATATTTAGGATATATATTCGCCATATTATCTTCTAAATCATATAGGTTTAGGAGGATATGTATAGAATTTATATCGTTTTTATATAAAAAATTATACTGTAAGGTTTCATACATTTTATATAAGTCAACCTTAATTAGACCCAAACCACATCCCTCCCTTAGCAATTGTTTCCAAATATACCAAGGATTAAACCATTTTTTTCTATTTTTATATGACAGCATATTCTATTATACTACAATTATTTTGCATATTGTAATAAAAAGTATAATTAATCAATTAAATATTGAATTTAATTTCCCCAAGAAAAAAAGCATTGAAATGTTTCAATGCCTAGTTTCTATTGTTTTTTCATTAAAATTGCAATTATCGTTTCATAATCTAGATTATGAGAAATTTTATAGCTACCAGCCCTTAAGCTCTTATCTACACCCCTAGCCCTTGCGTACTGGCTAAAGTTTTTTGCACTATCAATCAATTTCAAATCGTACAATTTTTGTGCTATCTCCTCTAGGGTATCTCCCGCTTCCACCGTGAATTCCATATCTTCATTCCCTGTTACATTATTATATAGTTCCTCTTCAGATTCCTTATTTTCAGAATCTGTGTCTATGCTTTCCTTTATAAAAACCATACCTAGTTCTTTCGCCCTTGATACAATCTCTTCTTCCGAATATTCAACATATTCTACAGGTGGATTGAAAATATGGATCATATTAGCTATAACGATACCCATTCCCATTCCCAATGCTAGAAATAAGAGTCTATGCCTATTAACCATAACCATGTCCTTTCATCTTTTAAATCCATTGTAACACGAAATAAAAGTTAAAGTAAGAATATATTATCCATTTTGCACTGATTTACTATCGATTCAGTCCAAACGGAAGCCTGAACCTCTCCAATATGCCTCTTTTCTAGAAAAAACATACAAATTCTAGATTGCCCGATCCCCCCACCTATAGTGAGCGGCAATCTATTCTCCATTAACATTTTATGATATGGCAACTTTAACCTTTCCTCTTCTCCTGCCTCTCGTAGTTGCCTTATCAAAGATTTGGCATCCACCCTGATTCCCATGCTCGATAACTCTAAAGCTTCCTCCAATACCGGATTCCAAAACAATATATCGCCATTTAATTCCCAATCATCATAATCGGGAGACCTCACATCATGAGGCATTCCAGATTTCAATTTTCCCCCTATTTTGGTCAAAAATACTGCTTTATATTTCTTGCATATCAAATCCTCTCTTTCCTCAGGCTTACAATCTGGATACATATCCTCTAATTCCTGTGTAGTGATGAATTTAATTTTATCGGGCAATTTATGGCTAAGAAAAGGATGAATAGTATTTATTTTCTTTTCAGTTTCTTTAAATACCCTGTAGATAGTTTTTACAACATCCCTCAAATACTGTTCAGTTCTATTTTCTTCAAGTATTATCTTTTCCCAATCCCACTGATCTACATATATGGAATGAGTAGGCCCTAAAGTTTCATCTGGTCTAATTGCATCCATATCTGCATAGATTCCCTCGCCTACATCAAATCCATACCATTTTAATGCCATCCTCTTCCACTTAGCAAGGGATTGAACTATCTCTATTTTCTTGCCATATTTAGTCATATTAAATGATACGGGCACCTCCACGCCGGTTAAATTGTCATTTAACCCGCTCTCAGATTTTACAAACAGAGGGGCTGATACCCGTATTAAATTTAATTTCTCGGCTAAACCTCTCTCAAAATAATCCTTAATAATCTTTATAGCTATCTGAGTCTCCTTGACATCCAATTCTGACATAATTTCCCTCCTCCAAAATAAAAAAACTTTCATCCAAAAAGGACGAAAGTTAGACTTCCGTGGTACCACCTTTATTAGCAAATCAATGGCTCACTCATACCGGTACGGAATATGATTCGATACCGTATAGCTTCTAACGGACTATGACCGTCTAAGCCTACTTTTCTACTTTGATGTAGATTTCGGTTAGATGCTCAGGGATGTTCTTCATCGATGATTCCGTATTGGGCTCCCACCTTTCCCCAACTCTCTTCGACTTCCTCATGGACTACTCTTCCCTTCCCAGCAAATATATTTATTATTTCATCTCATAATATTATTATATTTGAAAAGATTTGTCAATAGCATTTATTCCTTTTTGTCAATTAATGATTTAAATAGTTTATCAATATATTGATGCCTCTTTTCAGTCTCCTCTTTATCAACTACAAACCTATCATCAATATATTCAACTATATCCCCCTCTTTAATATTCTCAGGGAACAACTCCCTATCAAATATTAATATGCCCTCCCCACCTATTTCTAATAAAACCTTGTCATTTTCAAATCGATCGATTATACCTTTCATCCATATTTCCCCCTATTCCATACATACCTTATGAGGCCTATATCCATTATATTGCGCCTCCTTTATAGATCTAAACATGATTTGATTTTTTTTATTTGGTAAGGACTTACAATCTATATGATGAAATATTTTGGTGTTTTTATTCCCCGTATATTGCTCCTCATCATTATCTTTAACTGCTAAGTCTTTCATCCATTTGAACTTTTTTCCATCAGATACAAACACTATATCCCCCAACTTATCGGTTCGCATTACCTGAGTTTCAATATTTGCAAGCCTATTTAAAGTCTCCCTATGGGGATGCCCATAGGGATTTCCCTTCCCAACACTTAGTATCGAATAATCTGGGTCAACGGCAGTCAAAAATTCCTCTGTAGAAGATGTACTTCCACCATGATGTCCCACCCTAAGTATATCGGCCGTGAGATCATACCCTAGATCCAACATATCTTTTTCAGAGCAGCTCTCAGCATCCCCTGTAATAATTACGGAATTGTGGCCATATTCTATTTTAGTTACAATTGAAAAATCGTTGATATTTGAATAAGTGTTTTTATTTGGAGCTAGTATACTGAATCTTAAATTTTTATCATCTATAATTGTATCTCCACCTTCTGCTAAATTGATTTTTAAATTTTTTTTCTTTATCTCCAGTAATAATTCCTCAAATATAATAGTATTGGCCGTTTTATCCGGCATATATACTTTATCGATATCAAAGTTCCTTATTACCTTAGGTAAGCCCCCTATATGATCTTCATGGGGGTGAGTTGCAATTAAATAATCTATTTTTCGTATACCTAAACTATCGATATAATCTATAACTTTATCACTTGCCCCTCTTGTCCCTCCATCTATCAATGAGATCTTCCCATTAGGAAATTCAATAAGAGTACTATCTCCTTGCCCCACATCTATAAAATGAACTATTAATTTATTTGAATAATCCTCCGATATATTTAAAATTTGATAGCTACACCCTACTAAAACAACGCTAAATACTAAAACAATCAATAGCAGCGAATAAATTCTATATCTTTTCATAAAATTATTCTCCTTATCATAATATATATTCGACTAAAAGCGAGTAAAAACATTACTATCTATTATACTTAAATTCTACTTTCACTATGCTGTAATTTGAACTTAATCTTTTTAACTCATATAATATTAATATCCATCAATTTTTATAATATTCCATGCACGACTATCATACTTAGCCTCCATTATTGTAATTATAGATTCAAAAACCTCCTTATCAAAGGATAAGAAGGTTTTAAAATTCAAAAGCAAAATTTCCATGAGTCTCTTCATTATATGCATTTACAGTATCGATAATAAAATAACACATCTTTAGGTTTAAAGATAATGCAAAATCTAAATCACGCTTATATCCGGTTTTTAAGGAATACTCCTCTATTACTTCCTCTATATATTTTCTAATAATATGGTTAAGCTTTATAATTCGCTCCTGATAGATGTTGATATCATTTACTGTTATAACATTTCTCCTGAAATCATGGTAGGGAGAATATTCATTTAGTTTAGATTCATAATTTATATGTTTTATCACATTGTTGCTTGTAAAAGTCCATCGCTCTGCATGGGGTAAGCAGACATAGTCGCTTAAATAATGTGAGATAATTCCGATTTTCTTACTCAATATCTTTATAGCTATAGGATCTGTATCGGAGTCTATATCTACATATCTACTTATAAATATTAATTTAGTTATCTCCTTTACAACATAATTTAAACTTTCTTTTTTGTAATGCCTTCGCAATCTATATTGGGGCAATATATCAGGAGCTACACAACCCCATAAAAGTCTGTTTTTATCTAGCTCAATCCCATATATGTTATAAATATTTTCATGAATATTTCCTGCAATTATTTTATGGGTATCTGCAAAAATTTTAAACACATCCTTCAATACAAATTTAGAACCTTACATAATGCTATAACAGACTAATTAAAAAGTCAATATAAATATTATTTATAAAAGATTGTTTAACCCCTACCTATAATATCATCCAATATTTTCTCATATAACAAATAATTATCTCTACTAAATAATACAAATATTACTTCTTCAATTTCGTTTTCATCATCAATAAAATCCATTACTCCCCTGATAGCTACCTTACATGCTTCATCCTTCGGATAGCCATAAACACCCGTAGAAATAGATGGAAATGCTATTGTTTTTAAATTATATTCCTTGGATAATTTCAACGAATTATAATATGCATTATACAATAGCTGCTCTTCATTTTGCTTGCCATCTTTATAGATTGGCCCAACCGTATGAATCACATATTTACTAGGCATATTACCAGCAGTAGTTATTCTAGCTTCTCCCGTGGGACATCCCCCTATCTTTTTGCATTGTTCAAGTATTGCAGGACCCCCGGCTCTATGAATAGCTCCATCCACTCCCCCACCACCTAAAAGAGTATTGTTTGCAGCATTTACTATGGCATCCGATTCCATCTTTGTAATATCACCTTCTACTATTGAAATCTTCACTCCCTTATACTCATACATATTTCATCCCTCCTCTAGCTGTTGAACCGCTCAATTTACAAATAATTAAACCCTATTAATAATCCTTTTTTTGGGCATATATATTCTATACATATCTTATCATAATCATATACTTATAGACAAATTCATGATAATGAGTAGGCAGCAAATTGAAGTATGTAGATATCGTTGAAGGCATCTTTATATATGGACCAAATCGTTTTATCACAAATGCAATAATTGGTGGAATACCTAAAAAGGCTCGTATTAAGAATACTGGTAGATGTAAGGAAATATTGAAAAAAGAACGAAATATCAAACGTAACTCTACTAAAAAATGAGGTAACCTACAAAAATTCAAGATTCGACCTATGTTTTGAATGATATAAACTATTTCAAACCCAATAAGGATATGGACAACAAAATTGGATGTACTCTAGTCTGCATTTACCTTTGTATCTATAGAAGCCATAAGGAATAGCCCACACAAGTAAAATT
>DUNJ01000228.1 GCA_012839395.1 Tepidimicrobium sp. | reverse complement strand
GGTGGCATCGCCTTGTTATAGAACCATGTCTTAGTATGTTTCGCTGCATACTCGTCTGTCTCCAGTTCATCTCCAAGCGCCATGGCAAGTCCTGATCCACGTCCATATGGGTTCACTGGGTCAGGATCTCGAAAGTAGATGAATTCTGTGTCCGGGATCTTGAACCTAAAACCTCCGAATGTCAGCTCCACGAACGGATTGCCGGGTGCAGGTATTTGACTCACCCAATGTGGCGGGATTGGCCAGTAGGCAATTGGAGTTCCCAGGGCATTGCGCTCCAATAGCCATGAGCCCTCGCCCACAAGTTCAAGCCACATTTGTGTGGTTTTCCTTGCTGTAAGCCCGGTCATTGCCGAGTTCGCATTGTTGAGCAGGTCAAGCAACGGATGTGCATCGATTTCCTCCAGCTCGTATTGCGCCCGTGCTTGTTTTAGGGCTAAGCGCCTGCTCTGGGGGTCCCCATGCTGCGCCTTGACATACTTAATGGCCCGTTCACCTTTCGCCGGCCTAACCGCATACAACTCCCAAGGGGTAGCGGCGACTTTGTAGCTGACACGGCTCACGGCCGTTCTGAGCCACGGCATCTCGCCATAAGCACTAAGCAGTTCCCAGGTTCCCCTCCGCGGAGGTTGTCGCTGAGGCACCATCTTTGCCATCATGCTTTCGGTATCATCACTTAACGATGATCCTGCCGACTTGCCCGTCAATGCCTGCCAAGCCGCGCCCACTCGTTCAGTAAATTTCACAACGTTCGTCACCGCCTCCCTAGAAGAAGTAGAATTCTCTGTGTTTGTTCAGTCTCATGAGGGCCTGGCTCATTGCATCCACCTGGTCATCATGCGCCCCGGTGGGAAATGCAGCACATTCTTCTATGAAGTCATGCACCCAAGGAACTATGCTCGGGTCAGGCAAATATACGTTGCCTGCCTCAATCTGCGGGCTCACTGCTGAAGCACGAGCCACTTTGCTCCCCTGGGGTTCCACGGGAATAAGGCCCTCGATCTCTTGATTAAGCATCGCAATAACGGCAGGGCCATTTGCCTTGTCTTCGACGAGCTTAGCCGTTGCTTGTGGCCATTTGGAAGTTAAACCCTTAACGGCGGTTAGTGTCGCCGGAAAATCCATGCGATCTCTTACCTGATCAAGCAAATACTTGTCTGCCCCTTTGCGCCCCCACACTTGTCCAACAACAAAGTCTGTGCCGGCGCTATCCTTGAACGTCATGTCCCATGACTGAATAATCTCATCAAGACTACTGGGAAGCTCCCTGTAGAATCGCCACCAACCGCGCTTTAGCATGCCGCCTTCTACAGGCGATGGGCGCTGTTGATATAAGGCACTCCAGAAGTATGTGCCAACGGCTCGCTTGGTGGTCTCGGCCCATGCCGCATCAAACCCGTATTCGGGCCACAGCAGTTCGCCCAGTTCACGCCCTAATGGGTCGTCCTCTTCGGCTTCCGCTGCCATTGAGATGATGACCCACTGTTCGCCACCGGCCTCCATCTCCTTGATCAATCTGCCGGCCAGGTCATCTTCGTCCCAACGAGTCATAATGAGAACGATGGCTCCACCAGGTGCAAGTCTGGTTCTCAATGTGCTGCGATACCATTCCCATACCTTGTCACGAATGGTTTTCGACGCAGCCTCTTCAGCGTTTTTGAATGGATCGTCTATAATTGCGCAGTGGGCTCCACGGCCAGTAATTGGGCCCCCGGCACCCGCGGCTACGCAACCGCCACGGTGTCCCTCAATGCCCCAGCGCCCCACGGCTGAGCTATCGGACGCAACATTGACATTCCAAAGCTCGCCGCGTTCCCGCAGAGTGTCTCGGGCAATACGTGAAAAATCGTATGCCAAATCTGCAGCATACGATGAAAGGATGATCTCTTTGCCCGGGTTTCTGCCCAAATACCATGCCGGAAACTTCTTGGAGCACACCTCGGACTTTCCATGTCGTGGTGGCATGAACACCATGAGGCGAAGTATTTCCCCACGCTCAACAGCCTCTAGGTGGTCACATAGCAGTTCCAGATGTTTAGCACGCTGCCATGTGCCCTGACCGTCATATTCGATGAAGTCGGCTAAGTGCCGGCGAGCCAGTTCACGCTGGGCCTCATTCCCCAGTGTCTCAGTTGAGTTTCTGTTGTATGGCAACAAGGGTCCTCAGCTCCTCATCGGAGAGGCAAGACAGGTCCACCTCCATTTCAACTTCGACTGGCTGCCCGTTCGGGCCAGAGATCTCCTGCTGAAGTTTATCCTTGCGGCCCCATCGGTCGGGGGACTTGCGTTCTAGATACCATGCATAAGCAGTCCAGTTCTTTCGGCCTGCTGCCATGATCCCGCTTACAGCTCGCGCCTCAGCCGCAGCCTCAGCCCTTTTAATGGCGTCCGAAAACTCCGAATAGCGATTCTTGCGTTTGCTTTCCTTGCCACGCTTTAGCCAGTCATACCAGGTGGACTCACTTATCCCCAGCAGGCGGCATGTAGTAGATGCATAGTTACCGCTTGCAATGAGTTTTTCCGCCTTCGCTTGCAATTCTGGCGTCAACTTTGTAGGCCGCCCCATATTCGTATCACCTCGCAAAAAAGAAACAGCCCCGAAGGGCTGTTCTGTGTGTTTATATTGTTATGCGCTGCACTGCATATATGCTCGCAAATCATCTTTGATGTAGTAGTCTTTCCCGAGCTCTTCAAGGAGCTCTCGGGCCTCGTAACCGAAACTGGACCAGTCAATAGTCTTGGATAGTGGGTGATGGTTCAATGTTCCAACCTTGAACCTATCCACATAGGAATGTGTTTGCCTGATGATCTCCAAACTCTGTTCAGGGTCTATGACTGGCTCTAGGCTTGCCCATGTGGCAATACCCATGCCATGCGCCTGTTTGATAGCCTTTATCCTGTCACCGGGGAGAGCTGCATTCGGTTCCCATTCTCGCGACATATCCTCATCCAAAAAGGTCAACGTCGTGGCAAACGCGTCCCCTGGCATTAGCAAGTCAAAATCTCTTGCAGCTCGTGTTCCGCCCTTAGTCAGAATCTCAACATGTAATCCATGTTTGCGCAAAATCTTTATAGCCTCACGAGTAATGCCCAGTTCTTCTTCAATGGGTTGATAGGGGTCTGTCGTGAAACTCAGGAGAACCCTATCCTTTGAGCCGGCAAGTCGTTCTGCGTCCTTCTCTAGTCCCGCAAGGATGTTTTTGCGCGGTTTAACCGCTCCGTGAAAATCGTCACGTGCTCTCCTAACTGCGCTTGGTGCGTAACAATAAACACATCCATGTTCACAACCGGCATACAGATTAGCGGCTAAAGCTGCATATTCCCTTGCCCTTCCCCTTGGCTCGTAGATCACTGACATTGTGACCACCTCCAAGGATAGTATACCACTCTTTGCCAGTAATGTCTAGTGGTAAATAGGCATTACGCTGGGCATTGTTTATTATTTCCTCATTTTCAAGGCCCAATAGTAAACCGTTGCCCCATCATTGCGAGCATAGACGGCTTGTTCAGTTTTCCATCCATAACGCCTTTCCACATCCAGTAACATAGTAGCAAACATATCTACGTAAAAACGAAATTGTCCCGGCAGTTCCATATCGCGCGGGATTTGTTCTATACCAGATATAAGTGTTATAACCCTACCACTCAATTTGAATCTCAACGGCAGTCCATCTGTTATGAACACTGTGATTTCTCCGGGCGCGCGTTTGCGTAGAATGAGGTATAGAAGTGCCCAAGGGCACCCGTAATCATCAAGGTCATAGACGTTGTATTTGTCCATATCATGGCGTGTGACATAGGTCACGTTGTCAATCAGAGTGCACTTTTGCACATCATGAATCTGAGCTTTATCAATGCCGCGATACTGTAATGCCCGGCCTTCGTATGCTCTGCGATACATTTCACCAGTCCCACAGAATAGATCTAAGACGCGAGCGTCTTCGGGCAAAAACGCTCGTCGCATTTCAGCCTTAAGCCATGTATTTGAATTGTCTTTCTTTTTGCCACTAAGCCCCTGTATCATAGCTTCGCTCCACCCGTATACCGTTTTGCTCTAGCACAGCAAATACTCGTTCCAACACTTCCTGATTTTCTGCCTTGGTGCGGATCGTCGCCCAAATTGGCTTGTCTATAGCCTCGCTCATGTCCAGCTCGTCCAGGTAAGCTTCAAGATCTATGGGCCCATAGTCTGCCGCAAGCAAACTGGAAATCTCATCAGGATCAAAGCCTGTGACCGTAAGGTCTAATTCCCCTGTGTCTATATCCTGAAATACATCACCAAGTAAATGCTTGTCCCATTCTGCCTCATCCTGCAATCGGTTATCGGCAATGTTGTATGCTTTAGCCGTTGTATCATCCATGTCAAGCCAGATTACTGGGACCTCGGTAAGTCCCACGGCTCGTGCTGCCTTAATTCTCTGATGTCCGGCTATGATCATGTTCGTTCCCTGTTGTGCCAATACCGGGTTGATAAAGTCAAACTCCTCTATACTTCGCTTGATCTTCTCTAAGCCTTGTTCTGTCAGTTTGCGCGGGTTGCCTGCGAACGGTTTCAGGGAATCTATTGGGACATAATCGAGTTTAATACGCTTACCCATTGGTTTGCCTCCATTTGTGATTGTCCGTAGTAAAACCGGCCTCCGTAATGGCCTTGTAGCAGCTCTTTCAATGCCTATGCGTATGATTGTATGCCCTGTTTATGCACTCTTGTTGTAGCGTATTGTAGAAAACATCAAACATAGAGCATAACGCCTTTTCACACCCGGACTATGCGCCAGTGCATAGATTTCAACCCTTTGAGCTGCAGCGTTCCTCAAACATGCAGCTATACAGCTTTTACTTTTGCTGTCCTGCACCCTTCAGGCGTTCAAATACTGTCTGATTTGCCATTCCCACATGAGCCTTCTGTTTGAACATCCGTATTGTAGTTTCGACCGTGGAGGCCTCTACGCCCTCACGCCGGCCCACGATACGCCATAAACAATCTTGGCTAATGCGCCCTGCATGCGTCCTGGTATGGCATTCGGCGCATAGGGTTATCAGGTTGTATCGATGATCTGGGCCCCCGCAGCCCTTCGTGATGATGTGATGCACGTGTAGACCCATGTCTCGGCGACCGCATAGTTCGCAATAAGGCCTTCTCACGGCTTCAATGGTTTTCTTGTCTCGTAGGCGTTTGGGTTTCGGAATCTGCACAGCTTCACTCCCTGCACAAGGTTCGTTGTTTCTATGGTGCGCCCCAATGGATTCGAACCATCGGCCTCACGCTTATCAGACGTATGCTCTGACCACTGAGCTAGGGGCGCAAATATTGGCAGGGACGGCGAGAATTGAACTCGCGCCTGGTGCTTGAAAGACACCGATGCTGACCACTACACCACGCCCCCAATCTGGCTCCGGGGGCACGGGTCGAACGTGCGATACAAGATCCAAAGTCTCGTGTGCTACCAGCTACACTACCCCGGAATAGTCATTCACCAAACATTTCACTAAACGGCTTTGGATCAGAGACCCTTTGGGCCGAACTACATTGCCTTGGAGGCTTCCCGCATTGAGGACATAGCTCCGCCGAGTCAAGTTCATCCACCAAAGCCCGAAGGTGTTTGACAATGATGTCAATCTTTCGAGTCAGTTTGTCACGATCGGCAACCAGTTCCTCATGTTCTATGAGCAAATCGCCCATCTTGGACATGCGACAACCCCTCCCATACACCAAACCCCTTCACGCTCCCGATACACGTCCAACACGCCTGGCACAGGATAACCTCTTTCATCTCCGTGCCTCTCCTTTGCAAAGGATGGTGGACGCGCCGGGAATCGAACCCGGCTCCGCAGCACTGCACTTTGGCTTTTTGCTGCGTCGAAACCTAGTCTTCGCGCCCAAACGAAAACCGCCTCGACTTTCGCCGGGACGGTTATAATCACGATCTTAACTTGGAAATACCCACGATAATACCGTATCATACAATATTGCCAATAGGTCGATTGAAACTCGATGTTATATTATGTCACAACGTTCGGCTACTGTTTGCACAATACGTCGTCTTGCACTTCGGACCCAAAACTCCGAGTAAAATAACTCATTCGCAATCTGGCAATTGTTCCACCCTCGTCCATATTTCAGCTCCGCTACTCGCCTTTCGTCCCGTGGGAGCAATTGAATTGCAGCGTCAACCACAGCATGTTCCTGGCGTATGCGATCAATCCGCGCCCGAAGCTCAAGCACGTCTCGCCGCTTCCGAGAATACTCGCCCATGAGCCGACCCACCTGCTCCTCCATGCGCTCAACCTCGTTGTCTAGCCCATAAAGTTGTCCTCCTCCAGGAGCAAATGATAGAGCCTGGCTCATAGATCGCACAGACCTTGCAGCAGAGATGTCTAAGGGTATCTCTGTCAATCGTTTTTCCAAAGTCTCAATACGAATCTGCAGATTCTCCACACGACGCATGTCCTTGTAGTATCTCCAGATCATTCCCTCAGCGCGTGGGAACCACTTCTCTTGAGCCGTCATCGCTTACCATCACCCCGCCTCTCGCCCGGGCGTGACTCCATAAGCGAACGCGTTTCTTTGTGCCGCTCGAAAAAGATCCCCTCGGCCAGGGCCGCGAGATCCACAAGTGAACCCCAACATCCACATGATCCGCACCAGTAAGCATTGGCCACAGGATCGAGCTGCATCTTGTCTAGCTCATCACACATGGGACAGTCCACGATATAGAGCGCCCTGGGCTTACACTCAAGCGCCCGACAAATGGCTTTGACATACGCAATCCCTGACAAGCCCATCAGCAATCCTCCTAAACAAAAAGGCCAGCCCAACCCCTCTTAAGGGTCAGACTGGCCTCGGTTCTTCCGTAGACCTAAGTCACGATTTTAAGTTGTCAGAACCTCGTTTCGTGTTCCTGGAATACCCGCTCCATCTCAGCTAATGCCAGCCGTTTCGCCTCGTCAAATCCCTGCTCAGATTGCCCCACTACCTTGCATAGCCCTCCCCACTGGCCAGTAATCCAGGCTTGTTCGCCAGCTTCGCTTGCCCAGTAATGGCCCTCGGCATCCGGCCATGCGCCCTCTATCTTTCGCCAATGTTCTTTGGCTTTATCTGGCGCACAACCCACAACACAAACTCTGTATAGTTTTGTTGGTTCCTGCGGTTCCAATAGCATAGGCAGCTTGTCAACATAAAATTCGTTGTATGGCGCTCCTTTCCACTGCTCTTCACGCATCACTTTATCGGCTTCCGCCGCTTCCTCATTCCCATAAGCGCCTAATACATCGGCGCCCTCGTAGTGGACATAGCCCATCACTAAATAAACATGCTGGTCCCCTTCCAAACCCTCACCTCCCTGTCACCTGACTCCAAACCTCAGTCTGCTTGACTTCCACCATTCGAATCTGGCCGTCCTTTAGGCGCAAAGTGACTTCGCCGTAGAAACGCTCATCTTCCCAGCGTCGGAGTTTCTCGGCGAATCTTTGCACTTGATCCATCTGCGCCTTGGCCGGCTTCAACCTCCAGCCCCCCCAGGTAGCGAGGCTGGCCCAACCCACTCCCGTGAGTCATAGCCAGCCTCGGTAGTTCCGTCAGCTGTATATAATCAGGTTTCCAAGTCTAGTAATTCGC
>DUNJ01000028.1 GCA_012839395.1 Tepidimicrobium sp. | reverse complement strand
TCTTAGAATCGTGATTATCTCTCTTTCAGTTGGCAATGGTACCGGCCCAGAGAAACCCATTAAATTTGTAGGAATGGGTGAAAAATTGGATCAATTGGAACCATTTTATCCCGACAGGATGTCGTCTAGGATACTGGGCATGGGGGATGTGCTTAGCCTAATTGAGAGAGCTCAATCCTCTATAGACGAACAGAAGGCTTTGGAGTTGGGAGAGAAGATTCGTTCCCAGCAATTCACATTGGATGATTTCTTGGATCAATTAGATCAAATGCAAAATTTAGGGCCCCTAGATGAAATATTGGGAATGTTGCCTGGGGTAAATTCAAAGGCATTAAAGGGATTAGATGTTAACGAAAAAGACATTGTCAGGGTACGGGGCATTATACAATCGATGACTCCAGAGGAAAGGGAGGATCCTGCGATAATCAATAGCAGTAGAAGAAAGAGGATAGCAAAAGGGAGCGGTACCAAGGTCCAAGATGTAAATAGGTTGTTAAGGCAATTTAGAGAATCGAAAAAGATGATGAAGCGTTTTGCTAACCTTGAAAAGACAATGAAGAGGAAAGGAAAAATTGGATTTCCTTTTTTCTAAATAGATATTAAAACTACTTTTAAAGGAGGTGAAAAGATGGCAGTTAAGATCAGATTGAGAAGGATGGGGGCCAAGAAGAACCCTTTCTATAGAATTGTTGTTGCTGATTCCCGTTCTCCGAGGGATGGTAGGTTTATCGAGGAGATAGGATACTATGATCCATTAACCGAGCCCAAAACGGTTAAGATAGATGACGAAAGAGCCAACAAGTGGTTGCAAAATGGTGCTAAACCAACCGATACCGTTGATAGGCTATTTAGAGACAGTGGCATCTATGATCAATCCGATAAAGACAATGTAGAAGAGTAATTTCTAGGAGGTGGCTTAGAGTGGGAGAACTAGTTGAGATAATAGCAAAAGCGCTTGTCGATAATCCTAATGATGTTCAGGTAAACGAGATCGAGGGGAGCCAATCGGTAATAATTGAATTAAAGGTAGCTGAAGAGGATATGGGGAAGGTGATTGGCAAACAGGGTAGAATTGCAAAAGCGATTAGGACAGTGGTAAAGGCTGCTGCTATTAAAGAAAACAAGCGAGTAGTCGTAGAAATTATTCAATAAGAAGGGTACCTGTTACAGGACCCCTTCTATATTCATTTGGTTGGTGAGGCAATGGGATATATTCAGGTTGGAAAGATTATCAATACCCATGGAATTGGGGGCGAGGTTAAGATTTATCCGTTGACAGATGATATATATAGATTTGATGATTTAAATATTGTTTACCTGGGGCATGATAAAAACAAGCTTATAATTGAAGCTGTTAGGTACCATAAGGATATGGTGTTATTAAAATTCAAAGATTTTAATAATATTAATGAGGTGCTACCATATAAGGGAGAATATGTATATATAGATGCAGAGGATAGGATAATTTTATCGAAAGATCACTTCTTCTTATTCGACATAATAGGAGCTCTTGTTTATACTGAAGAAGGTAGAAGAGTGGGAAGGGTATGTCAGATTATTCGATCAGCGGGTAATGATGTATATGTCATACAGGATGACCAAAAAAAACGGGAGTATATGATTCCGGCGGTAAAGGAGTTTATTACCTCGGTGGATATAGATGACAAGCGGATAATAATAGATCCTATTGAGGGAATGATAGAATGAGAATCGATGTGTTAACGCTGTTTCCGGAGCTATTTAGCGCTTTTGAACAATGGAGTATTATTAGCCGTGCTATTGAAAAGGATATATTTTCGCTGAATACTATAAATATAAGGGATTTTTCTCGAGATAAGCATAGACGGGTGGACGATTACCCTTTTGGTGGAGGGCCTGGCATGGTAATGAAACCTGAACCTATTTATGAGGCCATATCCAATGTCAAGACGGAGGACTCTATAGTTATATACCTATCACCCCAAGGCAAACCTTATAATCAGCAGATAGCAAAGGCATTATCCAAGGAGAAGCATCTAGTATTTTTATGTGGCCATTATGAGGGAATAGATAGTAGAATAGTTGATAATTTTATCGATATGGAGATATCTATAGGGGATTATGTGTTAACCGGAGGCGAGATTCCGGCCCTAGTCTTAATTGAATCTATTATCAGGTTATTACCCGGGGCACTGGGGAGCAAAGAATCATATATTGACGAATCCCATTATGATGGCATCTTAGAGCATAATCAATATACCAGACCACGCAGTTTTAGGGGCCTAGATGTGCCAGAGGTGCTTTTATCGGGTCATCATAGCAAGATTGCTAAATGGAGGAAATATTCAGCGCTTAAAAACACATACATTAAGAGGCCAGATCTGTTAAACGGAATCCAATTAACTGAAGAAGAGATTAGTATGCTTCAGCAAATTAAAAAGGAGCTTGAAGGGGAAAATTAGTTGTATTTTATAAACCCATATGCTATAATACAGGGCGTATGGAATTAGGGACGGTCCTCTACCCTTGGTATGAACGTCTATTGGGAAGGGAGGTTTGAACAGTGAATATAATCAAGATTTTAGAAGATGAGCAAACTAGGGATGATCTCCCCGTTTTCAACGTGGGCGATACTGTTCAAGTTCACTATAAAGTCAAAGAGGGAACTCGGGAGAGAATTCAAATCTTTGAAGGTACGGTGATTAAAAAGCAGGGTAAAGGCGCAAGGGGAACATTCACCGTAAGAAGATTATCATATGGAGTTGGTGTTGAAAGAACGTTCCCTATACATTCTCCAAGGATTGAAAAACTTGTAATTACCAGACGAGGAAGTGCTAGAAGGTCAAAGCTTTACTATTTAAGGGATAGACAGGGAAGAGCATCGAGGGTAAAGGAGAAGAAAACTTACTAATGTATTGGGACTTTTATAGTCCCTATTTTATTTACACAATAAAATGATTGGTTATAATAAACATAAGATAATGATGGCTCAACCCATTATTATCTCTCACCCATCCATACGATCAATTG
>DUNJ01000209.1 GCA_012839395.1 Tepidimicrobium sp. | reverse complement strand
GACATGTTCAAGGCTGCGGGTTGGTTTCTCCAAACAATATATCGCCTATTCTATAGTATTTACTTTATACACATACTGTTATTAACAACAATCGCGGGTTTTATTTCACATGTTTTATACATAATTTAGTGTTATGATTGTTATTTATCTTTTTACTGGATAATTAGTATAAAACCCATACTCGTCTTAGAGATTTTCTTAACAAATGATCCATGTTGTTGCAATTACGTTCAAGTTTTTATTTACCAACTACAAGCCAATCCCAGCATCTGCAATTTTTGATCTTTTAAATGGTCTATAAAGGACTTCAGATGTAACATAACTATACCCAACGAAAGGGTGAAGTCCAATGTCATAATAATCAATTATTTGTTCGTCAATATCATCTGAATTGACGGTTCCCCAAAAATTATTCGTAAAATCTAAGGGAAAAGGTACTCCTGCATAAACATAAGCAGCCCTGGATTCTACTGCATATTTCCCTGCTGCAAAGTTATTATTATTTGCTTTTGTCCAACCTCTGCTGACTGTATTTGCTGAATGGTGGGAATGATATGTTTTCACACAAACCTCAGCTGATATGTCGTTGTATAATATTGATAAATTTGATTTTCCTGAATTTTCAATTGCAATACCGGTCTTCTCTATCAAGTTATTTCTGAATATAGATTCAGATTCCCATAAATTTTGGAACGTTTTCACATTATTAACAAATATGTTGTTCCATAAAACTGCATCTTTTATAATTTCTTGCTTAATTGCCATCTTGTTATTATAGAACAAGTTATGATTAAATTCAAATCCCTGTACATTATATGCTGCAGTTGCAATACTGCTATCTTCTTCAATGTTTAAAAATACACAGTTTGATATGGATATATTCTCGCAAGACAATACCTTAAGTCCAAATTGACAACCACTAAAACCAAGATTACTTAATGAACAATTGTTTGTAGAGATTTCGAGAGCATCATACAGTAAAGAAAAACTAATATTATTTAAATCAGCATTTCCATCTAAAATATAAATTCCATCTCCTCTACTAACATCAAGATTATCATGGTCAACAAGGTAGCTTGATATAATGCTTCTTCCATCATCTTGTGATGAAGTTATGTTACCATAAGAAGTTATCTTGACCCTTGAGCCAAGTAAAAGTTTTGAATTTTCTCGCAAAACAACATTACCTTGAGGACCAACTACAGTGTCGCGAAAAGCAACATACGTCTTATCAGTCTCTAATTCCATAGTATCATCTATAAAATAGGGCAATACGATTTCTTTGTATAGCATTAAAGTATCATCTTTTGAAACATTAAACTCACTCTTATTCAATGTTATGTTATGTAGATAGTTATATCCCCAACCATCTTTTTCATATACAATGATATACTCTCCATAAGGCAACTTATCGAACAAAAACTTACCGTTAGCATCTGTAGTGACGCCTTTCAAAGGCGATTCAATCCTGTGATCAAAGATAGCAGCGTCATCAACAAGAAACCCAACATTCGGGTATTTTGAATT
>DUNJ01000027.1 GCA_012839395.1 Tepidimicrobium sp. | reverse complement strand
CCTTTGTAAAAATGAAGGGCCATTCCTCCGCCTATCAATATAGTGTCTACTTTATTTAGCAGGTTTTCTATTACCCCAATCTTGTCAGATACTTTAGCTCCACCTAAAATGGCTATAAAAGGTCTTTTAGGATTTTCCAAGGCCTCGCCCATTATGCTTATCTCCTTATGAACCAGATATCCTATGGCTGAAGGCAATTGACCTGAAATCCCTACGTTTGAAGTATGAGCCCTATGGGAGGTACCGAAGGCGTCGTTTACATATAGATCCCCCAAAGAAGCCAACTCCCTAGCAAATCCTTCCTCATTTTCCTGTTCTTCTTTTCTAAACCTGGTGTTTTCCAATAATACTACATCCCCGGGCTCCATATCAGATACAATTTTATTAACATGTTCGCTTACTACTCTATCGTCCTTTGCAAATACGACATCTTTATTCAATAATTCAGACAACCTATTAGCAACAGGCTTTAAGCTAAATTTTGGATTTGGCTGTCCTTTTGGCCTTCCCAGATGAGACATAAGTACAACTTTTGCTCCCTTATTCATTAGATACTCGATAGTCGGCAACGAACTGGTTATTCTTCTATCATCTGTTATGTTTTGTTCCTCATCCATTGGAACATTAAAATCGCACCTAACCAATACCCTCTTACCTTGCACTTGTAAATCTTCCAATGTCTTTTTATTCAACACGGTATCACTCCTCGAGTAATTTAATAATAAAGATGATACTTAGGGTCAACATAGAGGGATCATCCCCCTTTGTTGACCTTCTGCATTTTTAACTATTTGCTATTTGCAACCAATTTAGCTAAATCTACAACCCTTTCTGAATATCCCCACTCATTGTCGTACCAAGCAACTACCTTTACTATATCATCTATAACCATGGTTGAAAGTCCATCTACTATTGAAGAACGTGGATCTCCTTGATAATCCCTGGATACCAGCGGCTCATCTGAAAAACCTAATATGCCCTTCATGGCTCCTTCGGAAGCTTCTTTTAGCACCTTATTGACTTCTTCTACTGTTGTATTTCTCTCTACCTGAAATACAACATCTACCATTGAAACAGTAGGTACTGGCACCCTTACTGCAAAGCCGTTTAGTTTACCCTCCAACTCTGGTAAAACTAAGGATACCGCTTTTGCTGCCCCTGTAGTAGTTGGTATAATATTTTCAGCTGCCGCCCTTGCCCTTCTTAAGTCCTTGTGCCTCTTATCCAATATCTGCTGATCATTAGTATAGGCATGTATAGTGGTCATTAGTCCTTTCTTTATTCCAAAGGCATCTAATATTGCTTTTGATACAGGTGCTAAGCAGTTGGTAGTACAAGAAGCATTTGATATTATATGATGATTTTCTGGATCATAATCATTTTCATTGACTCCTAATACTATTGTAATATCTTCATCCTTAGCTGGAGCAGTCACTATTACCTTCTTGGCTCCCGCCTCTATATGCTTTGAAAGACCTTCTCTATCTCTAAAAGCTCCCGTAGAATCGATTACTAGTTCTACCCCTAATTCCTTCCATGGTATCTCCAATGGATCCCTATGAGCTACCACCTTAATCTTCTTTCCATTGATAATAAAGCCATCTTCCACTACTTCAAGGGTTCCATCAAATTTCCCATACGTGGAATCATATTTAAGCATGTGCCCTAGTGTATTTAGATCTCCCGATGCATTTAGTGCTACTATTTCAAAATCCTCTACATTGTTTTCGAAATAAGCTCTTAAAAAATCCCTGCCTATTCTTCCAAATCCACTTAATCCAACCTTCATTGCCATTGATATTCCTCCTTAATATTTAATGTATTTTATATTATAAGCTAATAAATAGCTTTATCCGCTATTTTAATTATCTTCTTTGCAGCCCCTTCATCGGTTATTATAGTCATATTTTGCCTCAATGAAGCTACTGATATTATAGCCTCGGCCTTGTTTTCACCGCCAGCAACTCCAATTACTTTATCCACCGTTTGAAAGTTCTCCAAGGATAGTCCTACAGTTAGATGTTCCCAAATCTCATTACCTGCTATGTCAAAATAATGACCAAAAGCTTCAGCTACAGCACCCTTTTTTATCAATTCATCTATCTTGCTCTTTGGTAGCTGCCTTCTTTCAGCCATGGTATCGGCCCTTCCAATACCAAATACCAATATATCCATCTCCTCTATCAGCTCAATAACCTCTTTTACATCGGGTATCTTCAATACCGCTTTCAACGTATCCTCATCTAAATTGTCCGGTACATGAAGAAGCCTATAATCTCCCTCTAATTTTTTAGCCAATACCCCTGCTATACTATTGGATTGAGTTTCTACACTTTTTCCTAACCCGCCCCTGGCGGGGATAACCAATATATTATCCGCTACCCTGCCCTGACCCATCTCATCAGCTACCTTGGCCATAGTGGTGCCGCCGGTAATTCCTATTATAAAGTTATCTTCAATAAGCTTCTTTAGATATATGGAACTAGTCTTTCCCATATCCGTCAATGTTAAGCTACTTTCATCTAAATTTCCTGGTACTATTTTTACCTTTTCCACCTTCAATAACTCTTCCAATCTACACTCTAACTGGGAAATACCCTTTAGCCTGTGGATCACATCCTTTAAATCTTCAATTATCCTCCTCCCCTCCTCTGTTACATACATACCCATACTCTCTATATTTAATAACCCTTGTTCTTTAAGAATGTTTACCTCAGTTCTAATAGTCCTCTCGCCTATATTTAAATTACTAGCCAATCCCCTTCTGCCTATGGGTTGATTATAATATATGCTACGAAGTATATCATATCTCATCTCCATCAGCCCAAATATTTCAGGCACTATTTTCTTTTCCAATTCGATTAGATCCATCATGTAACACCTCTTATTCGTTGTAATCGACTATTATTATATGAAGATTAGCTAATATTAGTCGAGAGGGCGATAAATGTCCCTCGTGTGACTTTTTTGTCCCACCCCAAGCAAAAAAATAGGGAGAGAACTATTTACGTATTCATTATAATCCATTAGCATTTTTTTTGCAAGTCATAATTATTAACAGCCCGAACAGGGCTGCTAATATCTCCTCCTAATGGAAGACGATGGTATTTCCAATTCATCTCTATATTTTGCAACGGTTCTCCTAGAGATCTTTATTCCCCTCTCCTTCAATATATCCGCTATCCTTTGATCGCTATAAGGCTTCTTACTATCCTCTTCGTCTATTAATTTCTTAATAAGCGCTTTAATGCCGGTAGAGGATATACCACCCTTACTACCTGATACACCACTTGTAAAAAAGTATCTCAATTCATATAATCCCCTAGGAGTTTGAACATATTTTCCATTGGTTGCCCTGCTTACCGTAGACTCATGCATATCGATGTCCTCCGCTACTTCCCTTAGGGTTAAGGGTTTTAGTCCTATCTCCCCCTTTTCAAAAAAGTCCCTTTGAAACTTTAATATAGACTCTATTACACTGTATATGGTCTGTCTTCGCTGTTCTATACTTCTAATTATCCACATAGCTGAATTGAGCTTCTCCGTTAAATACTTTGCAGCATCGGAATTCCCTTTTTGCCTTATTAAATTTCTATAGAAACTATTTATATTGAGTCTCGGTCCTGTTACATCGTTTAACAAAATTATATATTCCCCATCTACAAATTCAATAGTCGCATCTGGAATGATATATTTTATATCCCCCAAGTTAGCGCTATAAGCCCTCCCCGGCTTTGGTTCCAATGTTTTTATATAATCACAAAGGAATTGTACCTCTTTAAGCTCTATATCCAATTCCTTGGATATCTTAACAAGCCTATTATTTCCTATATCCTCTAGATATTCATCTATGAGTAGTTCCATATTAGGATTTGTATTCCCATAAGCCTTTACCTGAATTAACAGGCATTCCTTTAAATCCCTTGCTCCTACTCCTATGGGTTCAAATGTCTGTATAATGCGTAAAACGTTTTCAGCTTCCTTAGCTTCAACCCCTAAATCCGATGCGATCTGATCCAATTCCCCCATTAAGTAGCCGTTTTCATCTATATTCTCTATCAATATATTTCCAATTCTTCTATCAAAATCCTTCATCTCTAAAACATTTAGTTGAAACAGTAGATATTCTTTCAAGGACTGGGATTCAGTGATAAAGTTTTCATAATTATATTCCTCTTCATTTCTATCTCTCTGAGGTCTATAGCCTGTGTCCTCGTATTGATCCATATATTCGTTCCAATCTATTTCCTCTCTTCTCCTGTCCAACTCATCTATATCCTCATGCTTTTCCTCTATGCTCGACATGTCCAACATTGGATTTTCTTGTATCTCCTTCTTTAAATATTGGTTCAATTCCTGATTGGTAAATTGGAGTAATTGGATAGCTTGTCTTAATTCTGGTGTCATAACTAATTTTTGGGTTTGTTCTAAGGTTAAATTATATCCCAATTGCATTAAGATCACTCCCATTTAAATAGTTCCATTGATGAATATCTATTAGGTTCCTACTATTATTATACCAAAATATTTGATCAGTTACAAAACTATTCTACTTTCGACAAAAGTTCCATTTCTTTTATAACAAAATAATAGCCTAGATTGATTCCTAGGCTATTGTTATTATTCTAAATCTTCCGGCCCGAAACTATTAGGTAGTAGATCCTTCAATTTATATTCTCTGTAATCATCTTCTGAATTAGCAATTATTATAATGGTTTCCTTCCCAAATTCTCTAATAACTTGCCTACATACCCCACAAGGATATGTATAATCCGAATCGCCTACAATAACTATAGCCCTAATCGCAGTATATCCTTCAGATACGGCCTTGAATATGGCTGTTCTTTCTGCACATATGGATGGAGAATACGCTGCATTTTCTATATTGCATCCCGTAAATATCCTTCCATCTTCCGTCAATAGGGCAGCACCCACTCTAAATTTAGAATAAGGGGAGTAGGATCTTTGCCTCGCCTCCAATGCTTTTTTAATCAGTTGATCCCTATCCACAACGCCACCTCTCATACAAACTTTATATTTTCATATATATTATAGTAAAAACACCCCAAGACTTTCAAAGTCTTAGAGTGTTTTTAAATTACTCACCTTCACCAGCCGCATATCCAGCCTCTGATAATATTTTTATAGCATTGTCTATCTTCTCTTCATTTACCATCACTATCGGCCCTGTGCATCCCATACCGGATTCAGCATAAATTCCCTCTTTCCAGAGAGCTCTTACAGCATCTTCTAAATCCATGATATCTATACCCGAGATCGTGCCCGTCACAGTTTCTTTTGGTGGTGCCTCTACTTCTTCTTCATCTTCTGCCTTCCTAGTATCCTTGGTCAACCCTTCTAATATATCTTTAAGCCCTGCCTTGTTTGCCTTCTCAAACTCCGCCTTGGTTATATCCTGAATATTACCTTTTACCAAACTTGCACCGTAGCTGATAGCATTTGCGACAACCGGTATTCCAGAAGCTCTGGAGAGAATTAAGACCGTCCTATCATACCCTTCACCGATTCCAGGTCCATATCCATATCCTTGCGCTTCATAGCTTCCGCCAGTTGTATATGAGGAAAATACCTTCATTAGAATGTTTCCTGTAAGGGTATCTGTTACCATTACATCTGGCGTACCTACCAGTAAATCATTCCCCCTCATAACACTGCCACCATCGGCTCTTATGGACTCCGTAAGATTTATTTCATATCCATTTGCATTTAGCTCATTAAAGGCCCTTTCCACCGGCCTTGCACTGTCTACATTCAATATCCCAACCGTTGGATTTTCAATTCCCATGGCTTTTGCAGCTATTATACCATTTATGCCATTTATAACCATGGCCTCTGTCCTATGAGATGCGGATGTTCCCGTAGTAGTGGCTATCAACATTTCCTTACCCACACCAGGTGTAACAACCCTTCCTACAGTGGAAACACCTATGGGGAAATTATAGTGCATGGTTACACAAGCGCCAATTTCACCATTGTCCAACATTTCTTCCATCTTCCTATAGCCTTCATCTTCAGTTTCAACAACAACCTGGGTCAATTCAGAATCCACTTCAGGGCCGATCAATACAACTTCTATAGATGAATCCTTTTCTTGCGCTAGCTCTGCACCCTTTATCAGATTATCTACTCCATGCTCACTACCCAAAGTGGTTATTCCTACTCTAACCTTTTCCCCAAATTGACCGGTTTCTATTGCATCTGCAATGTCGTTAAAGACCTTTCCGATCATATTTTTAACATTATTCTCTGCCATTTTATCACCTCTAATCCTGAAGTAGATGAGAAGCAAATTCTCTCATGGACTCAGCTACAAGTTTTCTAACCTCTTCTTCAGATACCCCTTTTTCCTCTTCTGCTTTTCCTGGGTTCTTTTCTACTACTATAGATATACCATCAAATAGATTGGTCATTCTTCCTAAGAATAAGCTACCCTTACCTACTATCATTGCATTCTTAATCTTACCTTCCAATATATCTTCTCTAGCAAATCCTAGATAGGGTACTCCTGATGGAATATGCCCTTGAGTTGGAGCCCATCCCTGCATGCCATGTTGTTTTATAAAGTCATTCATTTCAGCTCTCTCTAAATCTTTTCTCATTACTCCCAATGCACCGATCATCTTATAATTAGCTGCTGGCACATCCCCGGCTCCAGCTGGCTTAGTTACATCTGGGTTCTGCATCTCTACTGAATATTTATCTATATCTGTAATCTTTAAATCCCCTCTATCTAACGGTTCAGTTACTAACGCGCTCATTACCGCCTGTGGTGAAGAACCTGTACCTACACTGTGCCTTCCCACTAAATCAGTTCTTAATACCGGATTTACTCCATCGTTTTCAGATATGAGAACTGCAAATCCACCTACTACGTCTTCAAGTATTGGCATACCTTTACCAACATGATTCTTACCATTCATTCCAAGTTTAGCCGTTGAACCACCAGATATTACCACTACATTTTTAAAGGTTCCTGCCTGTACCAATGATGCGGCTAAAACCATAGCATGAGCTGGTGCAGCACAGAAGCCCCTTGTATCGGATCCAGTTGCATTTTTAAATCCAGCCAATTCAGCAATAGATTTTGCAAAATTTCCTCCACCCCTTTGGTTCATATCTCCACAAGCTTCCTCGGAGCACTCAATTATATAATCTACATCATCGGGATTGAAGTCGTTTTTAGCTATTAGATTTAGACCAGCTAAAATTCCAGATGCCTTACATACAAGATTTTCGAATAATACATGAGCAGATAAGTTTACATCTACATCGTGGCCCCTCTTTACACAACCTACCATTTCATTTTCATAGTATATAGCCTCTGCACCTTGTTCATCGATTAATTTTTCAATATCTACTAGTTCATCACCTTTTTTAAGTCTAGCTAATAGCTCATCGTTAATCAAAGGATGCTCTTCTAACTTGGCCCTTACACTTTCCGTAAACTCTTCCGTTAACTTCACTAGATCAAATGCATCTGCTATCTTTACCAATCCGATAAATTCATCTTCCGGCATTATTTCACCAAACTTACCATCTCTAGAAGCATCTTCTAGAAGCTTATCGTACCACGGTTGTTCATAGTTTTCCAGATCTTCTGGTCTCATATTCCCGATATAAACCTGGTTTGGTATATAGTTTACCGCCTCATCAAAACTACGTAAATGGTTTGGCAACTTTTTTAAATATTCTGAATCCGGATTCACTACTCTTTCTGTAGATTGAGTGGTTCCATTATGAATAACCATATCCTCAGCATGTACTAAAACATAACTAGTTCCTTTTACCACAGAATAATTCATACTTACACCCCCAAAAATTATATCTAATTACATCCACCCATATATTTTGATTTTAAATGGGTGATTTTCATCACCCATTTAAAATTTATACCTATTAATCTTCAAATACGGTCTGTTCTTCAACTTCAGTTGATAGAGCATCTAATGCTTTTTCAACCAATTTCCTTCTTAAAGCCTTTTCCTCCTCTAGATCCAAGCTTGGATCTCCTAATGGATGAGGTATGGCAACTGTTGGTACTATTCTATTGGCTCCAACCGTCAATGAGATCGGAACCACTGTACACATATGAACTACTGGTATTCCGGTTCTTTCTATTTCTTTTACCATAGTTGCACCGCAACGTGTACAGGTACCTCAGGTAGAGGTCAATATAACTGCATCTACTCCATCTTCTACTAGCTCCTTGCTAAACTCCGAAGCAAAGGCCTTAGCACTTGCTACAGCTGTACCATTTCCTACAGTACTATAGTAGTATCTATGAAGTTTACCTATTTTGCCCTCTTTTTCTAATTGTCTTAAGGTATCTACTGGAATAACTCTATCTGCATCTAGATTAGCATAAACTGGATCATGGCCACCGTGGGCAGTCTCCCATTCCCCTTCCACCAGGTCATCTACACCATCTATGTCATACTTACCATATTTGGAAGCTGAAGATGATTCGATATGATCTGGGTTACCTGCAGGCACTATACCGCCGGATGTTACTATTGCAATTGTAGCCTTTGACATGTCCTCAATCGCTTTCCCAGGTTCAACCCTATCGAAATCTGGCATTTCGAATTCGGTTTCAAATTCTTCGCCTCTAATCTTCTTAAGGAGCATTTCAACGGCCCTTTGCGAACCCCTCTTATCGGTAAAGAAATTCTTTCTGATTCCCCTTGGAATATAGCCTTCCTCATCTGGGGATCCTATTTCTTCGCCTTTAGCAACCTTTAATGCCAATGGAGCCATTTTCCCAATTGCATCCCTCATGCCTGCGGCAGAATCCCTAGTCGAGATTATATATACGTCTTTTTTAAACATATCTGCCCCAGGATTCTCCACATACATTCCTGTTATAGCTGGAATTCCCAATTCATTCTGCACTGCTTCTGTAATTGTACCGCATGCAACTCCGTATCTACCCGCGTTAAATGCTGGACCTGCTATAAATAGGTCTGGATTGTATTCCTTAACCATATCGAGTATTCTAGCCTTAGCTTCTTCCATGTTTTCACCAAAATAACTATCGCCACATATGACAGTAGCCACTATTTCGGCCTCGCCTTTAAATCCAGCATTTAGGGCCATCCCTGGCCCAACCACTTCTTCTCTAACCTCCGGTTCGAAGTCCGCCTTTTCTTCTCCACCAACTCCAGCAAAGAATTGATTTATATAATGGACAACCTTAATTTTCCCCATTAGTTCCCCCCCTTTCCTTTTTTCGTAGGGAATTAATCATTAAATTTACAATGTTCATCTCTTATTGCTTTTACTTCCTCTATGATTTCATCAACATCTAGAACCATTTCCATCATACCTATTTGTTCATCATATACATCTGCATCTACTGCTTCCTTAAACTCTGGCTCTACCGGATGATAAACTCTAAGTCCTAACTGGACTCCTGCTAATGGACCTGCAAAAGTTGGGTCTCCTGCTGTAACTGTTTCAGCTGCTAATCCAGCTGCTTCAGCTTCAGCTCCACCTATT
>DUNJ01000026.1 GCA_012839395.1 Tepidimicrobium sp. | reverse complement strand
ATATTCAATTAGTTCAAGGAACTTGGAAACATATCTCATATTGAAAATCCGGAGCTGTTGCCTGTGGCTAAATATATCGTTTGCGTAAAAAGCGATAGAAAAGGAGTTGTAGGATCCCTAAATGCTGAGCAGGTAGGTAAAGTTGCTTTAAACTTAGGTGCAGGTAGGGCGACTATGAACTCCAACATTGATCCTGCAGTAGGCGTAGTATTGAATAAAAAAATAGGTGATGAGGTGGATAAGGATGACGTATTAGCCTATATCCATTCCAATAATATGGAAAAGGCCATGATTGCCAAGGCAGATATGGAAAGGATATATATTATTGAAGATACATATATGAAATCAGATAAACTGATACATGCTTTGATTACCAAAGAGGGTACACAATTATACTAGCGTATTATAAATTTTAACCTATCCGATAATATCTTGTATAACTACTTATATAATGGACAATATAAGTATGAATACAAGATTGGGAGGTAATCTAGTGAGTAAAAGATTATTTTTTCTAACTCTATTACTTATAGTAGTATTAAATTTTTCAATTGTAGGTTTTGCTAAGGATGATTTAGATATAGAAGCAAAAACTGCCATACTTATTGATTATCATACAGGTAGAGTGTTATTCGAAAAAAATCCTCATAAGAAAGCATATCCAGCTAGTATTAGTAAAATAATGACCTTATTGTTGGCTATGGAAGCATTAGAAAATGAAAGGATTAATCTATCGGACGAGGTTAGAATTAGCGCCCATGCTGCGGGTATGGGAGGGAGCCAATTGTGGCTAGAGGAAGGAGAGGTTCAAACTGTCGAAGATCTACTTAAGGCTATTTGTCTTAGATCTGCTAATGATGCTTCTGTAGCACTAGCCGAGCATATTGCTGGTAGCGAAGAGGCTTTTGTGAAAGCCATGAATGAAAGAGCCAGGGAATTGAATATGAAGAATACTAATTTTGTGAATGCTACTGGGTTGCCCCATAAGGATCATTATGTATCTGCATACGATGTGGGATTAATGTCAATAGAACTTTTAAAGTACGAAAAAATCCATAATTGGTTAACCACTTATATGGATGAAATGTCAGTTGGAAAGAAAAAGGATAAGGTACAGAGCTTGGTTAATACCAATAGGCTGGTGAAGGAATATAAGGGTATTACAGGCATAAAAACTGGATCAACAGCAGAGGCAGGTTTTTGTTTATCCGCATCTGCGAAAAAGGGAAATATGCAACTAATAGCTGTAGTAATGGGTTGTGAAACATCAAAGATAAGGTTTGAAGAGGGTATAAAATTATTAGATTATGGATTTGCCAACTATGATTCTATAACTATTGGGCAAAAAGGAGATGCCATAGGAAAAGTTGATGTGTATAAAGGGGATGTTGAAGAGATTGAGGCGGTCTTGGAAAGGGATAGCTATATATTATTATCCAAGGGTATGGAAAGGGATTTAGAAAAGGAGATAGTTTTACCGAGTCATGTCTATGGACCTATGGAACAAGGGGAAGAGATTGGTTATATGATAATAAAGGTGGATGGCAAAGAAATGGATAGAGTTAATTTAGTTTCCAAAGTGGGTATAGGAAAGGCTAATTGGAAAGGAATGTTTAAAAAGGCTTTTAAAAGCTTTTTAGCAAGTTAATAATACATAGTAACGGCTATCAATTGATAAAATTTTTATAACTGATATAATAGACGTACAGTGTAGTTGGGTATAATCT
>DUNJ01000025.1 GCA_012839395.1 Tepidimicrobium sp. | reverse complement strand
CCGCCCCAAGGCACCATAGTTATGCGGAAGTGGCTCAGTGGTAGAGCATCGCCTTGCCAAGGCGAGGGTCGCGGGTTCAAATCCCGTCTTCCGCTCCATTTGTATTGAGGCGGCATAGCCAAGTGGTAAGGCAGAGGTCTGCAAAACCTTTATCCCCAGTTCAAATCTGGGTGCCGCCTCCATAAACCTTCTATATGTCTATATAGAAGGTTTAATTTTTTATATGCATGGTGATTTTATGTTTAATCCATTTATCCCTAAGAATAGGGGAAATTTACTGATCATAGATGGCAGGATGGCGCAGAATCTTTCTAAAAAAATTGAAAAATTAAATATAAAAATAATCCCAACTATACGATGTGAGGAAGTTCCAGATCCCATATCATATCACCCTGATATAGTTATGCATCCGATAAATCATAATACTTTAGTAATTGCGCCCAATGTTTTTGATTATTATGAGGAAAAACTATATGGGTTGGGTATTAAGGTTATAAAGGGACAAACTGAATTGGGCAAGAACTATTTAGATCATATTGCATATAATGTTGGAAGGCTTGGGAATTTCGTCATCCATAAATTAAGTTATATGGATGAGGTGCTAAAATTCTTTTTAAGAAAAGAGAACCTGGAATTTATTCATGTAAATCAAGGATATACTAAGTGCTCTATGATGATAGTTGATATAGATGCTGCTATAACGGCAGATTATCCCATATATAGGAAATTGAAGGATCTAGGTATGGACATACTATTTATAAACCCAGGATATATAGAACTGATAGGATATCCATATGGATTTATTGGCGGGGCAAGTGGCAATCTATCTAAAGACGATGTACTTCTATCTGGGAGATTGGATATGCATCCCGATAGAGATAAAATACTTACATTTTTGAAAACGCATGAAAAAAATATCATATATTTAAGCGATAAAAAAATTGTAGATATTGGAACTATTATTAGCCTATATTCCCAATAGTGTAACTCTTTATGTAGTATATGCAGAAAAGCATAACACATACTAGGACTGAAAGGAGGGAACAAAAATGGATATTGGAATTGGATTGGATAGAGATACAGAGAAAGTAAAGGAAATTGTTGATATCTATTTCAATGGTAAAAATATAGATATTAAAGCGTATGATGACTCTAGGTATATATTTCATATAGATAATTCAAAGAAAAAAGGATCTATTAAAGAGAGTTTTTATGATCAGATTACAAATATAATATTGGATATAATTTTTAATATATATTCAAAAGAGGCTATTCGAAAGCGGATAGAAAATATTCCTAAAAACTTAAAGTTGTGGGAGAAAAAGAAGATAGCTGACATATGTAAAAGCCTTTTATTGGATGAAAATAGCTTTACAATAGAGAAAAAACAGATATATGACAAGATTAAAGCCCATATTCAAGAAACATCTACTATCTGGATTGATGGGTTTATACAGTTTCGGCTTAAACAATTTGACGTTTTATTAAACCTATTGGTGGAAAAGAGTATAAAGGAATTTAAGGCGGAAAAAGAATATGAGGAATTTATAAAAGTGTTGAGGTATTTTGTTGAAGTGCAGGAACCAAAGTATAATTTGGTAAATTTAGTATTTAAAGATGGATATTATGAATTATATGATGAAATGATAACCTCTTTGAAAATATCCTTAT
>DUNJ01000024.1 GCA_012839395.1 Tepidimicrobium sp. | reverse complement strand
AGACCTACGATTTCCGTAGGTCTCATCTTATATATTATTTACTTATTAAATCATCCATATCAAATAAACCCTTGTCCTGAGCGACTATGAATTCAGCCGCTCTTAAGGCGCCCTTAGCAAATACACTTTTAGATGAAGCATTATGCTTAATTTCTACTATCTCATCTAATCCTGCAAATAACACGGTATGCTCTCCTACTATAGTTCCGCCACGTATTGCATGTATACCAATTTCTTTGGGGCTTCTTTTTTCGGTCTTAGTATGTCTTCCAAATGTATAAGTTTTGCTATTGTTGAACGCCTGATTGATCTTATCAGCTATCATGTAGGCAGTACCACTAGGGGCATCGATTTTTTGATTATGATGCTTTTCAATCACCTCTATATCAAAATCATCGCCTAATATGGCGGCCGCCTTATGCACCAATGACAATAACAGGTTTATCCCCAAAGACATATTAGCAGAATAGAATATAGGAATATTTTTGGCTGCCTCTTTAATGAAAGAAATATCCTTATCCCCATATCCAGTTGTTCCTATGACTAAGGCAACTTCGTTGTTTTTTGCATAGTTCAATAGATCAGCTAAAGCACTTGGATGGGAGAAATCTATTATAACATCACAGGGACCGTTAAAATTCATTATATTGTCGTATACCTCGATATCTCCAGCGTAGGAGTGGGTATCGGTTACTATACCTGCCACCAACTCCATATCGTCTTTATTTTTTACTTGTTCTGCGATGACCTGCCCCATTTGCCCCAATAACCCGTTGATTACAACCTTTAGCATCATTATTTCCCTCCTACATTCATTCCATATGCTGCCATCTCTTCGATTAATTTATTCCTATTAGCCTCTCCCATGGAAACAAGGGGCAATCTACAGGAGCCTACATCCATTCCTAAGATATTCATAGCCTCTCTAACTGGAATCGGATTTACTTCTATGAATAAGGCATCTATTAACGGCTTCATCTTTAATTGAAGTTCTCTAGAAGTCTCTATATCTCCATCTAGGAAATATTGTACCATATTATGGGTATCCTTTGGTAATATATTGGCCACAACAGATATAACCCCAATTCCCCCCAAGGACAATAAGGGAACTATCATATCATCATTGCCTGAATATAGGTAGAAGTCCTTAGGACATAATCGTGCTATTTCAGCCACCTGGGCAATGTCCCCACTTGCTTCTTTAACGCCCCTAATATTTGGGTGCTTAGATAGTTCAGCTATGGTACTTGGAAGGATATTCAATCCTGTTCTACCTGGAACATTATAGATTATAATTGGAATGTTTACGCTATCTGCTATAGCTGTATAATGCTCTATAAGTCCTTGTTGAGTAGTTTTGTTGTAAAAAGGGGTTACAATCAGCAGACTATCGGCGCCGACTTCTTCAGAATATTTACTTAACTCGATGGATGTTTTAGTGTTATTGCTACCTGTACCAGCTACAACTGGTATTCTATTATTTACTTTTTCCACCGTGAACTTTATAGCTTGTTTCTGTTCTTCAAGTGACATGGTGGAAGCTTCCCCCGTAGTTCCACAGATTATTATAGCGTCTGTGCCTTCCTCAATATGCCATTCAAGTAATTCTTCTAACTTTTCAAAGTTAATCTGATCATTCTTAAAGGGCGTTACAATTGCAACTCCAGAACCTTTAAACATAATCTATACCTCCTTATTTATTGAGTAACAGCTCTGCTATTTGGACTGTATTGGTAGCAGCTCCTTTACGGCTATTATCCGCTACAATCCATATATTTAATCCGTTGTCTACACTAAAATCCCTTCTTATTCTTCCTACATATACCTTATCCTTTCCCTCAGAAAGGATCGGCATAGGGTATATATTGTTATCGATATCGTCTAAAATCTCGATTCCTTCGGTGCTTTTTAATAAATCGAATATTTCTTCTAACTCGAATTCGCTTTCAAGCTCTATATTGGCAGAAACGGCATGCCCATATTTAACAGGAACTCTAACTGCTGTAGCGGTTATCTTGATATCTTGGTCATTCAATATTTTTTTAGTCTCATCTACCATCTTCATCTCTTCTTTTGTATACCCATTTTCTAGAAAACTATCTATATGAGGTAATACATTATGTGCGATGGGGTGGGGATATAGATTGTTATAAGTAGTAGATAGTCCTTTTTCTAAATCTTCCAACCCTGCAACCCCGGATCCAGATACGGATTGATAGGTTGAAAAAACAACCCTTTTAACTCCATACTTATCGTTTAGGGGTTTCAACGGTATTACCGATTGAATAGTAGAGCAGTTGGGATTTGCAATAATTCCCCTATTCTCTGAAATGGCCTCTGCATTTACCTCAGGCACTATTAACGGCACCCAATCTTCCATTCTCCAAGCACTGCTATTATCTACTACAACTATACCTTTTTCCTTGGCAATGGGGGCATATTTTTTACTTAAATCTCCACCAGCTGAAAATAGAGCGATATCTATTGGCTTATTGAAGGAATTTTCATTCAATTCCTCGACTACATATTTTTTCCCATTAAATTCAATGGAAGTTCCTTTAGATCTAGATGATGCAAAGAGGTAGAGTTGGCTTACTGGAAAATTTCTTTCCTCCATCACTTGTAAAAAGGTTCTAGGTATTGTAGGAGCAACAGGTATGGTTGGTAGAACTTTTTTACAGGTGATGGAAGAAAGAGATTTTCCAGTAGACCAACTCCATCTCTTTGCATCATCTAGATCTAAAGGAACTTCTATTGAGTT